>NZ_CACWVY010000085.1 GCF_902764455.1 uncultured Methanobrevibacter sp. | reverse complement strand
ATGATATTAATTATAATAGGGCACTAACATGTGCATATTTAATTGGTGGATCAGCTATAGCTGGTGCATTAGGTGGTGCATTAGGTGGACTTGTAGGATCTCTTTCTGGTGGAGCAACTTCATGCCGTACCTCATATTATAATCCAAGAGCTCCATCTAATGCCGAGATTGTAGAAAATGGTATACGTAAAGTAGTCTTCGTCTGATTGTACTTAGGGCAACGTTAACATACTATTATAAATTTGAGGTGTATTTTTTATACTTAAAATACACTTCAATAATATTTTTTTTAAAAAATAAGTATTTTTCATTGCTTTTTAGTGAAAAGAGTATTTATTTGGGTTTTGTTTTTTTTGATTGTTGAGTTAGGCTCTGTCTAAAATTGTCATGATGTTGCATCGATTTTTTGGTTGTTGGAGTGATTTTGGAATTTGTTTTGTTCATTGTATAAAACATTTCTTTCAATCCATCTGATTTTTTGTAGTCTTATCCATCTTATTAATCCTTTCCTTGTTCGATATATTCTTTTTATATGGCTTGGGAGGGTTATTTTGAAGTATCCTTCGATTTTGTTGTTTGTTCTGGGTATTTGTGGGTTTTTGTAGTATTCTAGTGTTTTGTTGAATTTTTTGTTTAGATTTTTTAGGTATTTTTGTGTATTATCGTCAAATTGGTCTAGTTGGTGGTATATTGTTTTGAATCTTCTTTTTACTGCTTTTTCGTTGTCGGTATCGTATATGTTGGATATTCTTTCGTTGATTTTTTCTTGTTCTTTTAGTTCTTTTCTTTTTTGTTTTCGTTCGTTTCTGTATTTTCTGTTGTCTTGGGTTAATTTTTTTTCGTTTTTTGATTCTTCTTTTTCTTGTTGTTTCTTTATTTTATACTCTATTGGGTAATCCTTTGCTGTATTCTTTTAGTTTGGTTATTCTTTCTTCGTTTTCTTTTATTTTTGTTTCTAGTGTTTGTATTCTTCTTTTAATTTTGTTCATTTTTTTGTAGGATTTGTCGTTGTGGTGTTTGATGATGTGGAATATGCAGAATTGGTGTTTTATGCAAATTAGTTCTATTATTGGTGGATACATCATATGGCAGTCAGTTATCAGGATTTTTTTAGGTAATCCTTCTAATGAGTATTTTAAAAAGATTTCTACAAATTCTTTGTTGAAATCTTCTTGATAGATTACTTGATCATTGATTATTAGGTTTGTTACGGCATCGATAATTGCTAATCCAACTGCAGCTACTCCATTTTCATGTAAAAATTCTTCATCATAGTGATAAATACCACTGGGTTCGATTTTTGTTTCTTTTATGAATTTTTGAAGGTTTTCTTCTTTTTGTGTGATGAATGATTTATCGTATGTTGATTCGTGATAATATACTGTTTAGCGGTTTAATTTTATTTTATTTTCGAGTTTGATTACACGTGTATAATTAGAGTATCTTTTGATGAAATTTTCCAAACTTGTGAAATGTGTTTTTCCACATTCTGGGCAAATGTATTGTTTTTTGCGTATACCTTCCCATTTGTTAGGTTTAGCAGATCTAGAACCATTGCTGTTCATTGAAATGTCACATTTTGGACATATTGGTCTTTCATATTCATAATAAACAATTTCCGTATAATAATCTCTGTAATACTCTTGGAAAAATCCCAAATCGTCAGGACTGATTAAATTACACACATTCAATTGATCAGATTCAATAAAATACAAAGGTTTATTTAAAATGTCAACAATATTATAACTTGTAAGGGAGTTTATTGAGATCATATATAATAATATCCCCTTTACATTATTTATATGCTTCTATTTTTAAAATAACCACATTTAAACACTTAAATTTACTGTAATTTGCTATTTCACCAACTTATAGAAAAATTTACATCCAAGTAACTCCATGAATATAAAATGAATAGGGTTCCATTAAAATAAAACTTACACAAAAAACATTAAATTTAATCAACTGAAAAACACGATTTAATCAATTTAAAAACCAAACAATAATCAATTTTTAATATTGTCATTTAATTAATTGCAAAATTCAATATGAAAATGCAACAGTTCACTGATGATGAAATAAAGTATCTGTTATCATGACAATTTTAGACAGAGCC
>NZ_CACWVY010000084.1 GCF_902764455.1 uncultured Methanobrevibacter sp. | reverse complement strand
ATGACCCAGAGAATTATTGTAATATCGTAAATTCAATCCTAAAAAAGTTTTTTAAACCACATAAAACAAGAAAAGATATTTATATTACTGATGCAACACAAGTAGAGTGCGATATCAACATTTTAAGGAAGTATATCACTCCAGAACATTTAAAAAAATGAGTCTGTAAAATTTTATAGGCTTCTTTCAAATTTAATTTTTTACACTTGAAATTTCACTTCGATAAAAATTCGTTCTAATTTTTCTTTAATTTTAATATAATTAGTTTAAAAATAGTTAAATACTTTAATAAGTGAGAACAAATAATATTTTATGCCTAATATAAATAAATCTGCCCCCAATAATAATTTAGACTTCATACAACTTAAACTTTTTGATTTTTATGACGAAAAAATTAATCGAGAAAAAATCATTTCAGAAAGACTCAATAAAAACCCAAAAATTAAAAATACAAATCAAAAACTACTTTTAGATGAAAATAATACTTTTAAATATGATAATCCAATTTGTCCAGTTTGTGGAAGTCATAAAATAATCAAAAAAGGCACAATAACAAAAAATAAGCAAAATATCAATGGAAAAACCACTGAATTCAAAGAACAACAATATCAATGCAAAAAATGCAACAAAAAATTCGGAATAAGCAACAATCCACTAATAAAAAACAACAAACATTATTTACAAGAAATAATTGACAAAATACCAGAAATAATGAAGATAGGATACCAATCACTACGAAAAATAAGTAAATACTTCCAAATATTCCTTGGAATACAGATTTCTCACCAAACAATTCGAAACTGGTCAAACCAAAATCACGAAGAAACAATCACCAACAAAGAATTTGAATATTCTGGCTACTATTTATACGATGAGCAATTTTTAAGACTTGATGGAATTAGACACTACAGATTAACATTATATGATGCAATACTCAATATTCCAGTTGCAGAAAGAATTGTACGTCGCAGAATACCAAAAAACACGAAAAAATTTATCTTAGATTCAACGGCAAATAAACCATTTATTTGCTTAACAACAGACCTATTCCCAATGTATCGTAATATAACAGATGAAATAAAAGTAAAACATCAATTATGCACATTTCATTTATTTCAAACAATCAATCACAAATTAAAAGTGTATTGTAGACGAAATAAGATAAATGGAAAAGAAAGGAACCATATTTACGAAAATGCACAAGAATTAAAAAATTGCTTCAGACAAAATTCAAAACAAGAAGCAATCCAACAATTTAAACAATATTTGCAGAATTACAGAGTTATTCCAGTAGTATTAAAAGATTTCATAAGAAAACACATCATCAATCACTTCCACAGATACGTAGAACACTTAGATGATGAAAATATAGAAAAAACATCCAATAAAGTAGAAAATTACTACAGACAAACAAATCCTGAAATAATAAAGAAGTTATACAAAACTAAAAATGGAATTCTGACTTTCTTAGACTTCCAAATGCAAAATTGGACACAAAATCATATAAAAATTAAATAAGCCTATAAAATTTTACAGACTCAAAAAAATTAAGACTCAAATTCGGATATTCAAACTCTAAAGGCTATTTTATAGGTTATAAAGTAACTGTTTTTATGATATAATTATTTATTATTTTATCTTTATTTATAAATATTTTATATTAGTATTACTTTTTCATCAAAATTTGAATTATTCGGAACACTCATTACAAGACCAAATGGCCTATCCTTTATTAATCTACAAGAATCCAAAAGATATTGAAAAAAATAAAAAACTAATAAACCACCCCCAACGCCCATTACTCATAAAACTAGTAAATTGGAAAGAATACAAACCCACAAGAGGAATAATAGAAGATTTCTTCAAATCAGCCAAAGTAGCATTTGGATTAGGAAAATTCCACAGTTTTACAGACAAATCCATGTACAAAAACATCTATCTCAGCCTATTATTAACAGCACTCGTCGTACAATGCGGATTTAAAACAAAAACACAACTACAACAACTAGCAGAAGGAAAAATAGAATTTAAACCACCAAAAA
>NZ_CACWVY010000083.1 GCF_902764455.1 uncultured Methanobrevibacter sp. | reverse complement strand
TGTTTTAATATATTTTAGATTTATTTTATAAAAATTTGACATTAAACTTGAAAAGATATCTTTTAAATCATCAACAGAAATAATATAATCCATTTCATATGTCATATTATATTTTTTAAAGTTTTTTATTATTGATAATTGATATGAATGTGTTTCATTTAAATATTGTCCAAAATAAATTGTTTCATTATTAATGATGAATAAATAATAGGAACAATATTAAATTCTTTTTGTGCAAATTGTGAATAATAAACTTTGCACAAATTATCCACACCAATATTAAACTGTGACCCATCAATTAAAAATAAAGCATCACAATAATTTTTACTAATATTAAATGATTCAGTGTTGTCTAGAAATACTGATTCATTAAATAATTGGGAAGTGGAATTTCTAAAAACACAGTTACAAAGGTTATTGTTTTTACCGTTAAGATATATTGCACCACCTGCACCTTTGGCTTTATTATTTTGAAAAATAACACGGTTTATACATCCATTATTTCCCATCCAAGTAACTGCACCACCATTTACACCACTATTTTTTGAAAAAATACAATCAGACATTATTCCATTATCACCTAACCAATAAACAGGACTCTTATTATCCATATACTTAATAGAACGGGAATTTCCATCAATATTTACTTTTAATGTTTTACCATAACCCTGACAGTTACAAAATCCCCAGTCAAAAATTTTAACATTATTGCCAGTAATTTTAAATGATACTGGGTGATTATTTCCATTTATGTAATGTCCGTTACCGTTAATTGTAACATTATCTGCTTTAACGGCAATACATGATGCAATAGCAATATTTGAGTCATTATCTAAACTGTAATCCTTGTGTATGTTTAAAACATCTCCAGGATTAAGACTTTCAATATTACTTTTTAATTCATCAAAAGAACCAGATGTTGCATTTGCTGACTGATGACTCATATCCAAAGAAGTGACATTAATATTACTCATTTCAGTATTCATATCAATAGTGTCGTTAACATCACTTGCACAAACACCAGAAACAGCAACTAATAAAACAGAAAAAATCATTAAAAAACATAATATTATATCTTTTGAATTAAATTTCATCATATTTTTATAAACTCCTAATCTTAATTATTATATACGCAATTATAATTATTATTTTATAGACAACGACTTTTTTAAATAAGAGAGAAAAATTTAATCCTTATCATTGAAAAAAATTATCCAATTCCATCACCCTCAAAAAATTTAATACATGAATGATATAAAATAATTTATATAACTAATTTTTTCTTTTATGTATTATATAATGTTTATCGAATGCAAGCACATGCTTACACCCAAATTCCACAATAAATATGGTTGTGTCCGATTTGGTACTGATTTTTTAATTTTGAGTGGTTGTTTTTTTCTTATTTTTGTGTGTTTACAGTTGAAATTTCATTTCGATGATTTTTGATGATTTTTTGTATTTGATTTTTTCGTTGATTTGTTTTGGTGTTGTTTTATTGATTTTATGATGCATTAAATTGATAGTTTATTGAATTTCATTTATTTTCATTTGTTTTATTTTTAATCTGGTCGATGTTACTTTAATTTATTATATCTAATCATGTGTTTGGTGTGTATCTAATTAGGATATTTTATAAAGTGTATTTCTAGTATAAAGTAATTTAAAAAAAGTTATATATTAATTGGAGAGATATGTTTATTTATGACTCAAAAAACAACCTCTCCAGTATTATTTAATACTGAAGAGATATATAAAATTTTCTTTTGTGATGGTGAATGTGTTATTGATTTTGATTTTCCAATGGTTTTACTTTATTTTTTGGATAGTATTGCTCGTGATGATGATAAAATTATTTTAATTAATGTTAATCAGGAAAATGATTTGTTTGATGAGGAATTTGTTTGTAATGGAACCAAGAAGATATGTTTGAATAATTTAAATCATGTTCATGTTCAGAAATATGTTAAAGAAATTGAGAGTTGTAATGTTACAGCCACAACTAATTTAGATAGTTTTATTGATGAAAATTGTAAGTTTAGTAACTTTTTAGCGGATTTAATAGTTAAATTGTTAAGTATTGAGCAAATTTCTTAT
>NZ_CACWVY010000082.1 GCF_902764455.1 uncultured Methanobrevibacter sp. | reverse complement strand
GAGTGAGTGGCAAAAATATTTAATTTCTTGTTACTGCATTTTATTGAATATAATCCATTAGTTTATAATTTAACATTCTATAAATTATTTTTTAGATTTAATGAATTTTGACTAGTTTTTTAGAAATTATAAAAGAACAGTGATTGAACCAATTGAAATTAAAACAAATTTCAACAATAAATAACAATTGTTATATTATGATGTGTTAAAATCCTCCAGTGGTGATGAGTTAATCCAATTGTGGTTTATTTAGATTGTTATTTAAATTTTTACAATGTATTTGTCTATTATTTTATGAACAAAATTTTGATATGTTTCATTTTCAAATAACAAATCACATAAAACTAAATTTACTATTCTATTAATGTTATAGGCTATTGATTTCAAGTTAACAATGCCTTGAATCTTATATTTCCCCCTATAAGGTAATTGATTCAGTTCATAAAATTGTTTCATCGTACCATATGGAGATTCAACAACCGGCCTTAATTTGTATTTTTCTTTTGCTTCTGGAGTTTCCATTTTAAGTAGCATGTCAATCATGGCTTCAGATCCATAAACAGTATATGACCGATTAGTCATCTTCTCTGTTAAGCATTGGTCTTTATAAAAACAATTTTTACATGCTTCACTATTTGAATACATATTTTTAATTTTATTAGGGTATCGTATTACACCAATACTTGTTTTTTTAATATGTTCCTCTTCATACTGATACTTTAATGGATGCGAATATCCTGCAAAGCAAACGATAAATTTATTAAGGTAATCAATATATACATTATCTTTACTGACAGGATTTATTTTTAGTGCATCTTTATATTCTCGTGATTGAGTTGCATTAGGAATGAATCCTTCTATTTGGCTTTTTTGCAAATAATCAATCACCAGTTCATTACTATATCCCGCATCAGCCAATAAGTTCTCAAATTTAAATCCAACATTTTTCATTGCCAGATTTGTAACAATAGGTAAATCATAATCATCTGTTGGATTTTGTGAGATATAAGTTGCAAGTATTAAGTGTGTTGCGCAATCAACACATGTTTGAAGATTATATGAAAGTTCTGCTTTATTTTTTTTGTTATACATCCAACGAGCGTCAATATCATTTATTGGAACAGATTTTTGTCCGCTAATTTTCAATTCATTATACATTCTTTCCAATAACTCTAATTTCTCAGTGTGTGTTTTACGTCCGTCATAATAAAACTTTTGCGCATTTAATTTAAGCTTTTTAATTTCATCTTTGGCTAATTCTCCTTTTAAAATCCTGATTAGAATTTTTAAGTCATGTTTGCGTATAACTTTAAAAGGCGAATTATATGCCTTTAATTTAGTACCATCAACACTAACATCAAGAAATTTCGTCAATTCAAAATCTTTTGCCATTTGCACGGTTTTACCTAAAATTCCTTCAAAATAGGGTATGAAATAATTCTTATAACGAGTTACTGATTCCTTGGAAACAGGAATGCCTTCCATTACTAGTTTATAAACTGAATCTGTTTTTGTAAAATCTGCAATTTTTCTAGCAGAAGATTCTTTTAATACTTCGGACAGCAATATCAGTCCCAGCATATTTTTCAAAGGCAATGGTGGTCTACTAACTTTATGTATGACTTTTCGTTTACAAAAGTCCATACAGTATGTTTCAACGAAAAACAATACAAAAAACACAATGTGATCTTCAGAAATGTCTTCTATGGTTTTTCGTTTAATGAAATTTCCACGATATTCATCAAATTTAGACATACCTAAATCATCTCATTTATTCTTATTAAAATCATCTAATTTAATCTAAAATATAATATTTCTAACTGAATTTTAGTATATTAAGTTAAAAATAATTATATTTAGGAATACCTAAATATAAACTATTTAAATTAAATATGGATAATTAATAATATGTTGTTTTATATATTAATAATTATTCATTATTTTTAATTGAATTGGAGATGAAATTGCTTATTAAATTATGTGAGTATTATAAAATTATAAATTAGTATTACTCATTATGCGAAAAAATTGTTGGTTGGTTGGATAGTGGATTAAAATTAAGTAAAATTAGAAA
>NZ_CACWVY010000081.1 GCF_902764455.1 uncultured Methanobrevibacter sp. | reverse complement strand
AGTTAAGTATATTCCGTCTTGGAATACTCTAGGATCTCTTCCTTTAATTTTAGTTGCTTGTTCTAAGTTAGCCATAGTTTGACCAACATGTTCCTTATTGATTCCTGTAATTGTTACCTCATCACCTTTTACTGCTACTTTAGCATCACCGACTATTTTAGCAGATCTTGGGTGTCTTTCCCCGAGGAAGTTATCAATTACAACAACATCGTTTTGAACTTTTACATTCATTGGAAAGTGAGCGTATACGATTTTCATATGATATTCGAAACCGTCAGTTACACCAGTAATCATATTATTAATGTGAGCTCTGGTGGTTCCAATCATTGCTTTATCTTTCTTTTTAGGAAATGCAGTAGTTAAAACTACTTTATTATCTTCTTCACTAATACTTACATTAGGATAAGTAAATTTTCTGGAGTCTTCTCCATTAGGTCCTTTTACAGAAACCTCATTATTTTCAATTATAACTTCAACGCCTTCAGGGATTTCAAGTTCTTCCCTTATAGCTGCAGCTACTACCATTTTATCACCTAGTACATGTAAGCCAACAAACGTCCGCCAATTCCTTTTTCTTTTGCCTCATTGTGAGTCATAATTCCTTGAGGAGTTGTGACGAAGTTTTTTGCTGGCAAATATCTTTTTTCAAATTTCTCAAATTCATCTTTTTTAACAGCGTGACGAGGTTTGATAACACCACATTTGTTAATGTTACCTAATAATTCAACAGTGAATTTACCTGCCCTGTTGTCATCAATATATTCAAAATTACCAATATAATTCTCTTTTTGCATAGTGCTTAAAACTTGTCCAATTAATTTGGAAGCAGGAGAAATAACACAAGAATCGTTTACTTGTAATTCGTTATTTCTGATATTAGTTAAAGCATCAGCAAGAGGATCCATAAGACTCATATTTAAAACCTCTAATTATATTTTTTAAATCCTATTTTAGGAGCAATTTCCCTAAAACATTGTCTGCATAAATTTAATCCATATCTGCTAACCATAGCAGAGTGGTCTCCGCAACGACTACATTTTTTTGAAGCTTTTCCGTATTTTCTTGGCAAAATAATCACCTATTCAGTTACATAATTAACATTAAAGTTTTCTTCCATAAATTTCATAGTTTCTTCTTTAGAAATTCTATGTTTTTGTGGAACTTTCTTTTGTTGTATTTTTCTTCTAGATATTCTGTAACCTGGTTTTTCAAAAGTAACAGAAACGTTCATACCAAAGATACCAATATCCGGATTATATCTCATTCCAGGAATATCAATGTGTTCTCTGATACCAAAAGAAAGATTACCTTGTGCATCAAATTGAGTAGGTTTGATATTTCTACTAATACCTTCTAAAACCATGTCGATAGCTTTGTCTGCTTTTTCACCACGTAAAGTTAATTTACATGCGATTGGTTGTTTTTTCCTAATTCCCCATTCAGGGTTAGTTACTTTAGAGAAAGTTTTTACAGGAGTTTGGTCAAACATTTCTTCTAAAAGAGTGATTGCACGGGATAATTTTTCACCTGCTTCACCAACACCAATACTTACTGTAGCTTTTTCGACACGTACTTCATTCATTGGGTTCATTTATTAACCTCCAATAAAGAGATTGATGGTGCATCGTTACCAACAACAAACGCATAATCTTTTAAAGTTAAAAATTCATCTTTAGAACTATTTTCGATAATAATAGTATTTGGATTGGATGATTTATTTTCAATAATTTCACTTACAGTACCTAATTCACCAGTGTGTTTACCACCAGTAACAAGAACAGTAGCTCCTTCTTGTAAAGGATAAACTTCAGCAATTTCTTGTTCAGGTACTTTTAATGAAATAACATCTCCAACGGAGTATGCATCTTCATCAATAATAACATTTTTACCATCATGAAGGTTTAATTGAGTTTTTCCTCCTTTAATGGTGGATTTGTTAACGATTTTGGATAATTTAGCACTACTATCATCAATTAAGTCTAATTGTAATCTGCCTTTTCTATCTAAAAGAACTCTGTAAGATTCACCAGTTTTTGGAATTTCAATAACATCCATGAAACCTACTGGGAATTTGTAATCTTTGACAACTCTTCCGTCAACTAAAACATTACCAGAGTTAATAATCCTTTTAGCTTCTCTAGAATTATCTGCTAATTTTAAAACATCTCTGATAACTAAAGTTAATGGAATAGAACTGTTTATGGAATGTGAACCTGCAGAAGGTTTTACAGTCCAGGTATCTTCTTTAGGATGAATAGGCCAGGATTTTGGTGCTTTATATCTTTTAAGATGTTTTCTAGATCCCATTTTAGCCATATTAATTATCTCCTTTATTTTTTATTCTTCTATCATCTTTTAAATCTGCATCAATAATTACTAAGTTAGATGGATCTACTGGGAGAAATGTAGCAGTTCCGTCAGGTTTTGATAAAGTAACTTCATCGATTGTTACTTTGTATGAACCATAATCTACAGTGAGGACTTCTCCTTCATGTCCTGCGAAATCTCCACGAAGAACTCTAACTTTGTCTCCTGATCTTTGTTTTGACATTTTTTCACCTTATACTAAAATACTTGCTGCACTACCAACACTAGGCCATCTGTCAGCTGCTTCTTTAGCAACAGGACCTCTAATTTCAGATCCTTTTAAAATTCCTTCAGGAGTAATAATAACTGCAGCATTATCTTCAAATTTAACACGAAGACCATCAGCACGCCTATATTCCTTTTTTTGTCTGATGACAACTGCGTTGACAACTTCTCTTCTCATATCAGCAGTTCCTTTTTTTACAGAAGCAACAACTAAATCACCAACACCAGCAACGTCGAGTCTTCTTCTTACACCTTTAAATCCTTTTACAGATATAATTTCAATTTCACGTGCACCGGTATTATCTACACATTGGAGTCTTGCTCCAATAGGTAATGCTTTAGATACACTTGAGGTTAATGGTTTCATATTTAATTACTCTCCTTTAACTTCTACTAAAACAAAATGTTTAGTTTTACTTAATGGTCTGCATTCTGCAACTTTTACAGAATCACCAACATTCACGTTTAAACAATCAGGTTTGTGAACATTGATTTTAGATTTTCTTTTTTCATATCTTTCATATTTTTTAATGAATTTATAGTAACTACGTTCAACAGTAATTGTCCTTTCTGCTTTGTTACTTACAACAACACCTTCAAGGACTTGACCTCTTACAGGTAAAGTACCGTGGAAAGGGCAGTTAGGATCATCACATGTAGTTTCTGGTTCTTGAACATTAAGCCCAACCATATTATCACCATTTAAATTTTTTTAAATCTTTTTTTAATTCTATCTTCAGGACGAATAGACAAAATATTTCCATCAATTTCTATTTTTTCCCCGTTTGGAAGTTCAAACAAAAATATTGAACCTCTCTTTGGAATAATCTTTTCGCAATTATTCTCATCTTCTATCTTGATGGTATTTTTTGTCTCATCAATGATAGTTCCGTTTAAATTAAGAGATTTATTCTTCAAACTTGTAACATGAACATTCAAACCAATGAACTCATGATGAACCAAGTTATCTGAAGTAATCATAATCTCATCTCTTAACATAACATTTACAATAAATCATGCAGAAAAATTACAAAATTTTATTGAAATTTATCGAATAGATGAATTATCTCCTTTTTTTATTATTTTTCTTAGATTCACGAATTTCGATAGTATCTGATGAAAAACCTAATTCAGACAATACTTCTTTAACTCTGACCTTATGGTCACCTTGAAGTTCAATTTGTCCGTTTTTAGCGGTTCCCCCACAAGCACATTTTGCTTTAAGAGTTTTTGTGAGTTCTTTAATATCGATATCGTGTTCATCTATACCTTCGATAATAGTCATGAGTTTTCCGAATCTTCTTCTAACTGTAAAAACTTTTAGAGTTTGAACTTCACGTGCAATTTCTTCACAAACACAAAGTTCTTCAGGAAGCCCACATACATCACAGATTTTTGACATTTAATTCTCCTTCTGTTTTTCATTCAATATTGTAAGAACACGAGCAATTGTTCTTTTTAATTCT
>NZ_CACWVY010000080.1 GCF_902764455.1 uncultured Methanobrevibacter sp. | reverse complement strand
TTGAAACTCCTGATGATTTATTGGGCAACGTGACTGTCAGAGTTGACGGTAAAGATTATACTGTTCCTGTTTCAGGTGGTAAAGGAATATTGGTTGTTCTTAGTTTGTCTACTGGTCCTCATAGTGTTGAAGTTGTCTTCAACGGATCAGATAAATATGAACCTGACTCTGATTCTGCTTCATTCAATGTAGCTAAAGCCGAATTCTCTCCTGATGACATTAAGGTAATTGATAAAGGCAATAACACTATCGTAGTTGTTGTTCCAAATAATGCTACAGGTAATGTAACAGTTAAAATTGGAAACAACACTTACAATGCTACTGTTAAAGATGGAATAGCTACTATTACCTTAGATAATGAGACTCCTGGTCAAAAAGAAATTGAAATAATCTATTCAGGAGATGATAATTATGATAATGCTACTGTAAACGCTACTGTAACAGTTTATAAGGTTCAAACTCCTATTTCAATCAATGTTGATGACATTCGGGTTGGTGATAATGCTCTTGTTAAAGTAAATCTCCCTAGTGATGCAACAGGCAGTGTAACTATTGAAATTGACGGTAAATCATACACTGCACCGGTCGTAAATGGTGTTGCAACATTTGAAGTTCCTGACTTAATAGCTGGAGATAAAACAGTTGTTGCCAGTTATAGTGGTGATGATAAATATCTTTCAAACTACACAACAGACACTTTCACAGTATCCAAATGTCCTGCTACAATATATGTTGTAATATTTGACATCGATGTTGGTGAAAACGTAACTGTAATAGTTACTCTTCCTAGCGATGCAACAGGACAAGTGTTAATTGATATTGATGGTGTGGGATACTATGTAAATCTTACTGATGGTGTTGGAGTCGCAAGCATTCCTCGTATTCCTAGCGGAGTCTATAATGTAAATGTAACCTATGTCGGTGATGCTAAATATCTTCCAAACTCAACCAAAGGGGAAGTCAATGTAACCAAATTAAAATCCTTTGTCATTCCATCTGCAGAAGATATTATGGTGGGGGATGATGAAATACTCACCTTTGTTGTTCCTAGTGATGCTACAGGTAAACTGATTGTTGATGACTTATTTGTCATTTCAATCGATACAGGAAATGAATATATCGTAGATATAAATGACGGTTCTGGTGAATTAACTGTATCCGGATTACCTGAGGGAAGATATATTGTAACTGTGCGTTATGACGGTGATGAAAAGTATCTGCCTTCTGATAACTCAACAACGTTCAATGTATCAAAAAGAATAGCTGATCTTGATGTTGTGGATTATGGAAACAGAACAGTTGTAGTTTCCGTTCCTGAAAATGCAACCGGAACAATTACACTTATTATTGAAAACCAGACTTATGTCGCAAACATAACTGACGGTAAAGCAGTATTTTATCTGGAAAACGCAACTCCTGGAATCCAGGGCATTAATGTGATTTATTCAGGTGATGACGCTTATGAACCTAGCACTGTCGATTCAACTGCTGAAATTCCAAAATACGATACTCCAGTTTCCGTTTCATCAGAGGACATTTCCTTTGGGGATACAGAAACTATCACTATAAACTTACCGGAAGATGCTACAGGTACAGTAACTATTGAGATTGATGGCAAAACCTATACGGCTAACGTCACTGATGGAAAAGCAGTATTCAATATTCCTGGTTTAACTGTAGGAAATAAAACTGCAACTATCAGATATAGTGGTGATGATAACTATGAAGCTACTGAAACCGCAGTAAACTTCACTGTAAATAAATGTGGGGCTCCGATTAATGCCGAATCCGAAGATATCAAAGTTGGAGATGATGCGACAATTACAGTCACTTTCCCAAAAGATGCAACAGGCCGTGCAATTTTAGGATTGGCTGGTGAGGAATACTATGCAGATATTATTGACGGCAAAGCGGTATTCATTATTCCTAAACTTGCCAGCGGAGAGTATGAGGCTACTGTAGTCTATGAAGGTGACGATAAATACTTGCCGAATTCCATTAAATCTAAAAACTTTTTATATTTAATTTAGATGATTAAAATTGATATTATCTTGTTTTTAAGTTGTTAAAACCCACAAAATTTTTTACAACGTCTGTGTATTTGTGTATTTCTCTCATGTTGAGTCCTTGTTTGAGTAATTTGAAGAAATCTTCTATTTTTCCTCGAATCGGTTTGAATTTTTTCCAATTGTCTAGTTTTTTGAATAATTCATGTTTTAGATTGTTGTAGAAATGTTTTTCCTTTATTATTTTCTTTGTTTGATTGAATACTTGTAGTGGGTAGGATAATTGGTCATCAAGCTTTGTTCTGTTGAAATTTTCTTTTGGGAAAATGAAAGGAACAATTTTATATTTGCTAATTCCCAATTGGTAGTTTTTATAGCCGTAATATCCCTTGTCAAAAATTATTGTGTCTCCTTTTTTTATTATTCGTCTTTTTTGTAGAGTTTCCATAATTTCGTCAAAAAGTTTGGCATCATTTGGGGCTCCAGAATGGATTAAAATGCAAACGGGATTCATACTATCGAAATCAATGACTACTGTTGCTTTAAATCCAATATAAAATCCTTTGGAGGATGAATAACTCCATTTTAAATTCAATGATTTGAGATGTTCTTTTGTCTTTTTATTTCGGTGAAAATTAAAATCTAAGTCCACTGGTGTTGCATCAACAATAAAAGTCTTTTTTCCTCTTCTTTTAACGCGATTTCTTGAATTTAAAATACGATTTAATGTTTTCATCAATTTTTCTGGGTTTTGAAGTGAAAAAATTTTATAAACTTGATCGGCACTCAAAACTTCAGAAATATTAAAGTATTTACGAAGATTTTCTTTAGATTCAAGCTCACTCAAGATGAATGGAATATCCAAACCAAAGAACATACTGATAAATATGATTTTAAAAGTAAATACTTGTTTATCCAAGTTTTTAAAGCCAAATGAGGCTAAAATTTCAAAGGTTTCTCTGGAATCTATAATTTTAAATATTTCTTTCAACAAAGTATAATTTGGGTCTCTAATATCTAAATTTAATCTGTGTTTCATTTTTATCTCCAAATAAATATATGTAACACATAATATTTAAATTTACTGATATTGAGACCTTTTTTAATAAAATAAAATTAAATTACAATGTATTTTTACAAACCATCAAAAGTTAATGTGAAAAATAAGAAAAAT
>NZ_CACWVY010000079.1 GCF_902764455.1 uncultured Methanobrevibacter sp. | reverse complement strand
TTTTTAAGGGTTTTGTCAATAATTAATTTTTTTGATATTTTTTCTTATTTTATCTATTTTTGAATAAATTGGCTTTTGTTTTCATTTTTAAGTGTTAAAAACTTTTATTTTTCATTGGTTTTTGATGGTTTTTAATCGTAATTTTTATTTAATTTGAATTTCAAAAATTAAATTTGAACTTCCATTTTTGAATTCATGGTGTTTCTTTTCAAAAATGGTTGTTTAAGATATGGCGTACAGTCTATCTTAATGATGAACTATTAACACATCTAATGCTGGAGATGTTTAATACGCTGTGTCTTTAAGATTAATTAGTCTTGTAAGGTTGTAAATGGTGTTTCTTAGTTGGATCTCGTTATTTACTGCAGTTTCTGTGGTTCCGATTAATTTCAAAACTCCATTATCACCTTTCAAAAAACCATTTATGCCTTCACTTCTTGAAAAACGAGCAGGATAATGAATATTACATCGTTTATCTAAGAATTTTTCGGTCATTTGATAAATAAGGTCTGAAATATGGACAACTAGTCGTTTATGTTTGCAGTTATCAATATTTGGACATCCTTTGCAAGAATAGGTTTCAAAAATGTATTTCTTTGTCTTGCAATTGTCTGGAAGACCATCATCTTTATGTGGTTTCCGATGTTTTACCATTTTAACCTGGATTAATCTCATAAAACGTCCAAAAGGACAAATATAACCATTTTTAACTCTTTCAAAATCTTTTTTAGATGAATCTTTTCTTTTCTCTTCATAACCTTCTTCATGACGTAATTCGTTATTATGTGCTTCAGCTAATATTTTTGGCATTATTAAAGCATTTATTTTATTTTTAAATAAGTAATAAAGGTTTTCTGTTGAAAAATAACCTGAATCTGCAATTAGAATATGTTCACGAATTCTTCTTCGTATTTCAGAATAATTTCTTCTTTCACCAAATTCTCTTTGCATTTCAATAAAAAGTTCAATGGTTTCAAAAATGTCATTTAATACATTTTTAATTGTTTTTCGGTCATTTGATTGAGTTAGTAACATTCCAGTCAATATTATATGGTTTTCTGTCATAATTTCTTGCAGATTGAAAGCAAAATCATAAGTTCCTTTTTTCGTTTTCATCCAACAAGCTTCTGGAAATGAAATAGAAACACTATTTGCATTTCTTTCACTTAAAATACCATTATAAATATCCAATTTACTGAATATGTCTGTATTGTAGAGATTAATTCTTCTTAAGATTGAATTAATTGTTTTACACATTTTTTCATCATTTTTATAAAATTCTAATTTTTCTTCTAATCCTTTTATTGTGTAATTAATTGATTTTGGAGTATTATTATGTAATAAACCCCAATTATTAACCAGTATTAGTCTTTTTACTTCTTTTGGTGTGATTTTGTAGTATCTTGAAGCTCGAACAATAGCATCAGTTCCATCAACAAATAATTTAACAAAATCTAAGAAGTGTAAATCATTTAATAAAACCAATGTGGCAATAAAAACTTTTTTTATTACTTTAGCATCACTTTTATTTAAAAAATTGGCGAATGAATTGCGTGATGGCTTTAATCCACAAGTAACAATTAGAAGAAATCTGTTCTTTTTACATTCATCTTCCATTTTAGTATAATTGGCAATATCTATGCTAAAACAGTATAAAACCACTATTAAAAGTAGTGTTCTAGGATATGCGGGACGTCCACGCTTAGATTCAAATTCCAAATCCAATTGATGCATTAAATTTTGAACCATATTGCTGAAAGCAAAATTAGTGATTGTTAACAACATTTTAGGACAATCATCCTCCTGTTTAAGTTTATTTAAAATACTGCCATCTTTATACTCTTCTAATTCCATAACTGACATGAAAAATCAAAGAATATTTTAATTTAAAGAATTATCCTGTGGTTTTAATTTTTAAAATAAATTTCCAAAAAATTAACGAAAAATCCATTAAAATTAAATTAAACCACATAATTTTTATCGAAAAATTATATAAATAATTCTTATATAATAATATATAATTTAAACTATTTAATACTATTTATATTAAATTTAAAGTAATATTAAACTAAATTAAAGTAACTAAAATAATATTAATAAGTTGTTTTAAATTTAAACAATTTTTAATAGAAAAAATGAGAGTTTTAATTCAATGTGATGTTCAAAATTTTTTTCACAACAAAAAGATCAAAATAATGCTTAAATAAAAATTTTTGAAAAAAATTAAAAATACGACCTTAAAATAGAGCATAACAAAAATAAAGAACAATTCAATATTTAAATAAGAAAAATAAGTAAAATTATTAAATTAAAGATTTATTGACAAATCCCTTAA
>NZ_CACWVY010000078.1 GCF_902764455.1 uncultured Methanobrevibacter sp. | reverse complement strand
TGAAAAGAAACCTGTCATTTAATGAAAGAAAAAGTGAAAAGATAAACTCTTTTTTTAATATAAAATGTGTCTAACCAGTGACATTTTTAACAGTGCCCACAATCAAAAAATTACATCCCCGTTACAATTCAGAAGTAAAATTAGAAATAGTTACTTAAAAGTATATTAAAATAATATATAATATTATAAATTTAATTTTCTAAAATACTATATTTTTTTTACTAATTTTTCGTTGTTAATTTGTTTATTTTAAAAATTGATTTCTAAAAAGTAGTTAATTATAAATATGTGGGAAGATAAATAGTTATTTAAAGCAACAAAACCAAAACACTTCCCACAATTTATTTTTATGTATTTTGTGACACTTAAATGTTTTGGTTTTGTCAAAAATTCAGGTGTTTTGATATTTATGACTTTAGTTTATGATAATACTACTTGTGAACAGGCTATTTTTACTTATTCCTTTTCTGGACAGAATTTAAATAATGATAACATTGTTTTTACAATTAAAAAGTTAGTAAGTAATTTTAAACGTGATTTTCCATTACTATTTAAAGATGATATTAAGACTCAGGGAAGACCAAAAAAATATTATTTAGATGAATTATTGGGTTTTGTTATTTATGGAGTTTATAATAATCGTTTTAGTTGTAGAAAATTGGCTAATTGGATAAATAATAATGATGAATCTGTTAATTTTATCTTGAATGATAAGAAGCCTAAAAAGTCAATTATTAATTTGTTTTTACAGGAAAATACATTGTTAATTAACGCTTTTTTCCATTACACGGTAATTTTTGGGATTAATTTAGGTTTAATTGATGGTGAGTGTATTGCTGTTGATGGAAGTATCGTAAAAGCCCATGCTAATAATTTTCGTTTGATCAAAATTGAAGAAATCGAATTTTTACAAAATTTGATTTTAGATTATGGTGAAAACTGGAGTAAAAATAGTATTTGGCATAAAATACACCAATATTTCAATGAAAATAAAAAACATAATGAAATAAATAGTTTAATAAGTGAAATAAGTGATAATTTGAATAAGAATGCTCTAATTCTTCTTAAAACTGCTTTGATTAGCATGGATAATTTATATTATATTCTTGATTTTTTAGATGTTTTAAAAGCAAATTATGATGGAAAACATACAATTAGTTTAACAGACCCTGAATCAAGATGGATGATGGATAAAAAAGGAAATATAGGTTTAAATTACAATTATCAAGTTGCTGTTGACAGTAAAAATGGAATGGTCGTAGGTCAATACCTAACACAGAATGTTACTGACGCTAACGAATTATTTGAAATGTTACATGAAATAAAAATACAAATGAGAATCAATCCACAGGTATTAGTTGCAGATAACGGATATATGAACGATAATGCAATAAAATATGCTTATGAAAACAATATAAGATTATTAATTCCAGATCGAGCAGAAAGCAGTAAATCCAAACCTAAAAATAAAGAAAAACCCTTCACTAAACCAAATTTCACATATGATTGGAAAACAGACTCATTCATCTGCCCAATAGGCGAACAATTACTTTACAAAAACAATAGAAAATTAAACGGAGACTGGATGCGAGTATACTCAACAAACAAATGTAAAACTTGCCCAGTAAAAAAATCAATGTACAAAAAGCAGAGTAAAAGAAATTTTCGAACCTGTAGATGATTTAAGATGGAAAATGAAAGCAGATATCAAATCTCATGAAGGAAAAATCTACTACAAAAAAAGAGCAAATCTAAACGAAGCACACTTCGGACTACTCAGAAACGTACGTAATTTCAAAAAATTAAACAGAACCTGCATGAAAAATGCAGAAAAAGAATTAACAATACACTCAATAGCACATAACATACAAAAAATACACGAAAAACTAAACGCAACACTCATTTAAACAAAAAAACAAATAAATAAAAACACACATCCAAACAACAAACACAAAATAAACAAGCCATTAATTAATTAAAATCAAACATTAAATAAGCTAAAAATTCTATAAAAAGTAATAAAGTGAAATTTCAAGTGTAAACTAACTCCTGAAACTCCACAAATCTCATTCTAAGAGCAAAACCTTTTAATAAAAATTCAATCCAAAAATTGAATTATTGGACGAACTCCTCATTTAATATTTTTAGTAATACTTTAATTAATTATATAAATAATAAATATATATATATTACGATATGAAAATAATTGCATAACATTTTATCTAGGAGGTTTTAATATGATTAATAGTAAACTTGTTACTTTTAATTTTAAATATATAGCAATTTTAATTATTTTTTCTGTTTTATTAGTTGGTGTTTCTGGTGTTTGTGCACAAGACATCAATGCCACTGATAATATGGTAGATTTAAATAATAATAATGATATGGTGAAAAATCCTATAATTGGTGATGAAAATGAAA
>NZ_CACWVY010000077.1 GCF_902764455.1 uncultured Methanobrevibacter sp. | reverse complement strand
ATCCTACAAGTCCACCTAATGCACCACCTAATGCACCAGCTATAGCTGATCCACCAATTAAATATGCACATGTTAGTGCCCTATTATAATTAATATCATAATGGCCTGAAATAATATAACCTGCAGTACCACTACCTATACCAGCACCTAACACTGTTCCCACAACCATTCCTATAACTGGATTAGCAGTTATAATTCCAGCAAAAAAACCAACAACAAATGAAGCAGCATAAGAAGCTATTGTTAACCAAAATGATTTTGTACTTGACATACTTTCAGCAATATAAACAATATCTGTGTTACTTGTGATATTTTTACCATTAATCACTACAATACCACCATCACCAACACAGACATTATTACCTTCTCCATATGCAATATTTCCTACAAATGTACAGTTGTCTAGGGATAAGTATCCTTGGTTAAAGATTGCACCACCATTTTTTGCATAATTATTTGTGAAAGTACAGTTATTACAAACTACTACACCAGTATTTAAAATTCCTGCACCCCAGTCTCTATCAATCAAGTAATCCATACGATTATAGTCAAAGTTAACATTATTGAAATAACAAGTACCCTGTAAACATTCAACAGCAGTGTTAAATCCTTGAATAGTTAAGTCATTTACAACAATTATTTTATCAGAAGCATCCATCTCAAGCCATTTTTTCTCATCACGATCTTCAGCTCCACCCATGATTCTTGAATCATTACCCATGATTGTTATAACATCAAATCCTTTATCTTTTGGATTAAAAGTAGTAGCAGAATTAATTGTTAAACTATCTTTGAAAACAATTTTTAAACCATTATTTAAAGTTGTTAACTTCTTATTAGATGTTATATCATTTTCACCGTCTTCGTTAAACCATAATCCCGGTGAATTATATTGATTTAACTTTTCATAGTCTTCAGCATTAGAAACATATGTGATAAGAATTTGTGAAATACTATATTCGTAGTTTTCATTAAATATTTCTGGAAATACTTGGTTTAAATCTGTAATATTAGATTTAATATGAATTGATTTAAGATAATCTAAAGCATAATTTGATGCTGATACTTCATCATAACCAAATATATTGAATGTAAAATCACCAGTCATATTATTATATAAGGAATTATATTTGAAATAATCATTATTGTTTGTAACGCCTGTAACTATAGCTTTGAATATGAAAGGTACTATATTCATAGTATAAGCGTGGTGTGTAGATATATTTCCATATGCATAATCAGTGTGGCTATAGTAGAGATAATCTACATCAATATTAGATATAGAACCATCAACAATATAACATAAACCACCAATAGTATCATTTATAAAACTAAGGTTTTTTCTGTTACGATCTGCATAGATTACATCTGATAAAAGTGAAGTTGAATTGTAAAATTGACAATTGGATATTGTATTGTTTATACCTCCAATATATATTGCACCACCAACTCCCGTTGCAGTGCTATTTTCAAATGAACAGTTATCTATTTTACCATTGTTTCCAGTCCATGATATAGTCCCGCCATTTACTGCACGGTTATTATAAAATTCACAATTTTGTATTGTTCCACTGTTTCCTTCCCAACTTATTGGACTTGGGATTTTTCTATATTCAGTGTGTTTAATATTTGGGCCATGTATACTACTAGGTATACTGTTTATAAATTTTAAGTTCTTAATTACTACATTATTTCCCAATACATTAAATATTGCGAAATTATCTAATCCACCAGCATCAATAGTATGACCATTACCATTAATTATAATATTATCCTGATTAATTACAATTACACGACTATCCAAGAATGGTACACCGTCTGCATCAAATTCATAATCTCTTATAAAATCAAAAGTATCACCAGAATTGATATTCTGAATGTCATCATTTAAATCATCATATGAACCAGGTGTGGTATTTCCACCAAGGGTACCCAGCATGTTTGTATTATCAATATTATCATTTTCATCAATAGTGACCTGTACAGTCGGATTATCAACTTGAACATTATCACTATTCTCATTTACAGTATCGTTTATATCGTCACTTGCAAAAGTACAAGAAACACTAGCTAAAATAAGAAATATATTTAACAATATTAGATATGATTTTTTCATTTTTTTGTCAACTCCAAATAAAGTAGTTTATAGTTTATTAAAATAAAAATTATTTTTATATAAACTTAGTTCTACATAATGTAATTTATTTATTACTAATGTAATATGTTTTTGTCATATATAAACATTTTCGCATGCAAGTACTTGCTTGCATGATTATACGTGCTTAAAAATGCCTAATCAAAAAAGAAAGATATCATCAGGTTGAAAAATTAATTTATACTTTTCTCCTTTATTTAATTCCTAGAAACTTAAGTTTTTCTCATTTTCCAGCAGTGATTTTTTTAGTCCAAATGATTTGGGCTTCTTTAAGAGCATTATAATGATTATTATACGAATTATTAATTATGCGTATAAACGGCCATTATAGCCAGAATAGGATAATTCAATAAAGAATAATATTTCTATACCCACTAAAACTAATAAATGAGAATGCATAGAGTGTTGGCAGAAATTATTGAGATTTAAATTTTATTCAATTTTTAACCTATTTTTTCTATTTTTATTAAATTTTGTTCAATTTTAATTTGTGCAAAT
>NZ_CACWVY010000076.1 GCF_902764455.1 uncultured Methanobrevibacter sp. | reverse complement strand
TGAAAATGCTTTCCAAAAAACAATGCCAAAATCAAGAAAACGAACATTCAAGACCAAACGAGGTGTTTTAAAACGGATATATCGCAGAAATTTGATTTGGAACCAAAATCGAAAAAAACGATTTTGAAAATCAACAAAGTTTTTGAAAGAGTCAAGAAAAAAGCATAGAGTTACAGCGACAGTTTTAAAAAAGATGAAGAATAGTTTTCAGATGCTCTCTCTCAACTTTTTTATATACTTCAATTATATATAAACATCATCAATCAAATGAGGTGATAATCTTGAATGGACAAAATCCACAAATGAGAGGAAATACAACTCATATTAAATTTAAAAATACAGATAACTTAAAAGAAAATCCAGATGGTTTAATAGATGTTCTCAAAAAATATGAGTCTAAACTCGAACTTGACGAAAATTCACTAAAACAATTACGTGAAAAAAATATTGGAAAAACTTTCGAATTAGTTTTTAATATGAATACCGAAAGTGAAAAAGAGTTTGAAATCATTAGAAAAGACATAGCTATTGAACTTCGAAAATTAGGTTACAAAGTTGACCCTAATTTTCTAAAATATGATATTATACTATAAATCAAAAGAAAATATTATTTTAAATAATATTTTCTTAGCCTCTCCTTTTTTAAAAAAATCATAATAAAGTTTCCACTTCATTAATGAATTTTTCAGCCTGTAAAATAAGTTTTTCAGCATCTTCTGTAAAAGTTTTTGAATAACCGTAACTAGAATCGTTTCTAGTTTCACGGGCATCATAAAGGTACCCATAGGTTTCCTTACTAAGCAGTCCTGTTTTGACGTATTCTTTGGCAAGTTGTCTTAAGGTTCCTTCATGAGTTTTTGGAGAAATGCTCTTTTTAAGCAATAATGCCAAAGCAGAGGAATACATTGCATAATAGGACATGGTGATGGAGTCCCTGTATTGTCCGCCTTCAAATAACATTTTACTTGAGATTAACTGACTTTTTCCAACATTAATTGCATCTTGTGGATTATCCAATCACTACACCTTCTTTAAGTACGTTACTTAAGAATGGATAATCTTCTACTTTTTTGAATTCATCTTCAGTCATTAATCTTGGAGATATAACTTCATCTTTTTCTAAAATTATATCCATAGCGATTTTATGGATTTCAGGTTTGATTTTATCTGCAATTGGAGATACAATTAAAATGTCAATATCTGATTCTTCACTGTCGTCTCCACGGGCAACAGAACCGAACAGCATTATTAGTTTAATATCATCTGATTTGATGGTATCTGCAAACTCCTTGGCTATTTTAATTCTATCATGCATAAAAACACCTTTATACAATAATTAATATATTATATTAAATTTCTTTATAATAAATATATTGTCCTAACAATCCAAAACCTAAAGATTATCCGCAATCACCATATAAGATAATTAAACAAGTAATTATTTGTTTTATCGAGTATTTAAGTCTTTATATATTAAACCAAGTAAATATTGCTCTCAGTTTACAAAATTACAATCTGAAAACAAATATTTACATAGCAATATTTAAAATTTATAAAGGCTTTGAAATCACCTTCACTTTACCGTTGACTATTTTCCATTCGTATCGGCGGTAAAGCGATATGTTGCTCATCACCTTGATATATTTGAACTTCAAAAAGTCGGGATTGTCCTTGAAATAAGCGGCCCGTGTCTTGTTTTTTCCACGTCCATGCAATAGATCAATGCTATCCATTCCAAGAAGTTCTCCTTCAAGGGTGCCCTGATTGAGGTATGTGGAGTTGAATTTTCTAAACATGTGCGGTCTTAGGCGTGCAAAGCCGCCGGCTTGGCCTAATCCAAGATAATCGTTGAGCATCTTGAATTTGTAGTTTACATAGTTAAGCCCATATTTCAAAAGCGGTTCATGTAAATTGAAGTCGTTCTGCTTCATTTTTACTCGAGCAATATTCTGAACGCATTCTGGGTTGAGGAATGTGTAGTATGGCTTATCGGTTTTCTGCCTTACCAATTTGCATGTGCATACCACATTGTTTTTTCTAGACAAATATTTCATCGCATCGGCGAAATTGTCCTTTTTGTGATATGGTCTAGTCCATTCGAAAAAATCTTCGTTTGTAATTGATTTTGCTTCAACTCTGGTCATTCCGGAGGATATTATTGTTAAAATCCAAAGCTTTAGGTTATCGTCTGCAAACTGCAATGCCAACCTTAATTCGTCTTTGGTCGGCAGGTCATCAAAGCTTATTATATCATTTTTGAACCTTGTAGAAACCCTCATTTAAAATACTTGAATTGCTCTGTAGATGTTGTATAATACATCTTTGAGTTTTGTTTCTTTATTTTGGAGTTTTGTGCTCCTACTATAGTTCCCTCCGTTGAATCTTCTTTTTATTACATAAATTACACTTTCTACGTTCATTCTTCATGCGTAAACGTCGTGCCAGAAGATTGTCGCACTATTCAATCTGTAATGTCATGTTTTTGCTCTTGTTTTTAATGGTATTTGGTCGAATGCACCTACTTCTTCATTTATGCATTTTCTTATCGCTTCTGTGTCTCATGCTCTGTCTGCTAGGATGTAATGTGGTTTGTAGGATTTTAATTGTCTTATTGATGCGATTGCGAATTGTGTATCGTATTTTGGACCTCGATTTGCTGCGTAATTTAAGATCATTCTTGTGTCGACATCGATTGCGATATGGTTTTTAATGTAGCTTTTTCTGCATTTACCCCTTATTTTTGCATAATAATGGTCTGCATAGTCACTTGTGTGACCGGTTCCATCCATTGCTGCTAATTCACAATCTATTGGATGCATGAACAATATTGG
>NZ_CACWVY010000075.1 GCF_902764455.1 uncultured Methanobrevibacter sp. | reverse complement strand
GTTTTCTGGGTCAGTTATTTCTTTGTAGTTGGATGCGATTGTTGCTTCGGTTGGTCCGTAACTGTTGTATACCTTTGCGTTGGTGTATTGTTTGACTCCGTTGAATGCCTTGGCTGAGAATTGTTCTCCACCCATTACGATACATTTTCCGCAACCTATCACTTCACAGAATTCCTCTATTTCAAGATAAGATAACAATCTTGATGGTGTGAATTCCATTACTTCCGGTTCGTTTTCTTTGATTAATCTGATTAAGTCAACAATATTTTTAATTTCAATGTCATCAGCAAATATGAGTTTAATTCCGTTTGTTATTCCTGTGAGGATATCTTCAAGGGATGTGTCAAATGCTATTGTTGCAATACTCAATATGCTTGAATATTCGCATTTTGGATTTTCTGCTGCTTCATTACATGCATTTTCATGACTTATCATTACTCCTTTAGGATTACCTGTTGATCCAGAAGTGTAAATCATATATGCCAAATCATCAGGAGAAATATTCACATCAGGATTTGTTATGTTTTCGCCTTCGATTAATTCTTTTATATCAATTGAATTGTCTGATTCTCCACTAGTATTTATTATATAGTCTGCTTGGCTGTTTTCATATATGTAGTCAATTCTTTCCTGAGGATATTCTAAATCTATTGGTACGAATGTGCATCCTGCCTTAAATATACCTATTATTGTTGCAATTAAGTCGCTGTTTCTTGGAAGCATTACCAATACATTGCTTTTTGGTTTGACACCTTTTTTGATAAGTTCATTTGCTATACGATTTGCTTTTTGGTTAAGTTCATCATAAGTAAATGTCTCATCTGTTGCCACTAGTGCAATTTCATCTCCTTTTTCTTCTACTTGTTTTTCAAAGCGTTTGTGTAGGAATGGGGTATCAAGTTCTTCAAACTCTGGAATTTCACCGTCCACAAGTTCAATATCTTTTATTCTTAATTTATCCATATCATTCACGAAGAATTGGAATAAAGTATATTTGATTGCTTGTAGGAACAGTTTAACATACTCTTCAGTATAGATTTGGTTGTTATATTCAATATATAAACTAATGTCCTCTCCATCATCAAATACGTCCAGGTTGATTTTATAGTCTGTTGCTACAGTACCGTCAAGGTCAGTAGTTTTATATTTTTTACCGTCGAGTATTATCTCATCATCAAATGTTTCGTGGTATGCATAGAAGAATTCAGGTTTTAACTGATAATCTTCAGCAAGTTTTGTGTATGGATAATTACTATGGGTCAATGCATCTTTCCATGCTTTATCTACTATTTTAATATAGTCTTCAACCATCATTTCACGATTTTCACCATTGACAAGAATAGGTAAAGTTTTAACCAGCATTCCCTGTGTATCAAAGTAATCAGAGTTTGCCCTACCATTGAAAATTGTTGTAATCAATGATTTGGAATTAAATGTAAATTTATTGAGACTTAAGATTGTAGCGGTCATGAATAAAACGTTTGGACTTATTGAATGATCATTACAGAAGAGTCTAACAAAAGTTGAATTCACACTATCTGAAATGAGTTTTATGTCTCCAATATCTGGATTTCCATTAAGGTTTGGTGTTAAAACTGTGGATTCAATACCTTGACTGAATTGAGTTTTGAAGAATTTCTCAGAGATTTCGTTAATTGCAGTTTCATTTTCAATGAGACTATATACAAATCCATCAATCTTTTCAGTTTCAATTTTCTCATTGTTATATGCTTTTGTTAAATCATGGAAGAAATTATCCTGGGATACTCCATCTGTAATAATGTGATGGAAATCACTGAATAATATAGTTTCTTCAGGAGTCTTATAGATTTTAAACCTGAATAATTGGTTGTTGTCCAATGGAATTGCCTTTATGTCATTTTTCATTATTTCCTTATTGGTAATTGCATCAACTTCTACAATTTCTATTTCTTCAATTTCATCATAATCACATCTTTTTTGCATGATTTTTCCATCATCAGTATTGATAATTCTTGTTTTAAGATATGGATGTGCTTCAACAGTTTTAATAAGAGCATTCTTAAGCTTTTCAGGTTCAATACTGTTATCAAATCTCACCGCAATCGGCATTGTGTATTTGATTTTTTCAGTTTGCATACATTCGTAATAAATTCCTAATTGGTTTGAAGTCAATGGGAAGTACTCAGTGTTCTTTGCACTTTCAATAATCTCATCAACGTCAATGTCTGATTCGATGTTATTGTCAATTTTATATGCAAGAGATTGGACTGTTGGATTATTGAATAATGAAGTTATGTCAATGTTTACATTAGTTTCATTATAAATCAAGGAGTTTAACTTCATTAATGTTAAAGATGTGAATCCGAGAGTATAAAGGTCATCTGTTGTTCCAAATTCAGTTGATCCAATCATTCCAGAGACTATTTTGAATAGTTTTTCTTCTGTTTCATTTTCTGGTTTTACATTTTCCAAATCTAGTTCAGGAGTAGGTAATTTTTTCAGGTCTGTTTTTCCGTTTGGCAGATGTGGAATTTCATCAAGCTGTATAAATACTGTTGGAACCATATATTTGGTTAATTTGCTATTTAAATATCTTTTCAATAGTCTTATGTCAATTTCCTCATCGCTTGTGAAATATGCACATAGGTGGTCATTATTGTTAATCTCTTTTATTACAACAACAGTCCGTTTAATTTTTGGGAATCTGTTGATGTTTGATTCGATTTCTCCAATTTCTATTCTTAATCCTCTAAGTTTGATTTGGTTGTCTATTCTTCCTTTGATGTCAATTTCACCATTTGGAAGTTCGATTGCATAGTCTCCGCTTCTGTAGTATGGGATGTCGTTTATT
>NZ_CACWVY010000074.1 GCF_902764455.1 uncultured Methanobrevibacter sp. | reverse complement strand
AACTAAAGAAGGAATTCTGACATTTTTAGACTTCCAAATGCAAAATTGGACTCAAAATCACATAAAAATTAAATAAGCCTATAAAATTTTACAGACTCAAAAAAAGAAGTTAAAGTGGAATTTTTTCCACTTTTTTTTTTTAAAATGGGGGTGCTAGAATGCACCTCCACCTCCACCACCTGATCCTCCTCCGAGGCTTCCGAAGTCTCCAACGGAATCTGATGAAGGAGTTGCTGTGTTTTGACCTGTTACGAAGGCGTTGTGCATCATGTAATATCCTCCATAATGGTGATACAGGAATACGTCATCATCATAGTATGAGTCAATATTTTTCTCTTGAAGTTTCATGGATTTATAGACATTATCTGCTACTCCAAGGGCAGCACCATAAATCAGGTATTGTTTCCAAATAACTATAGATTCAGGAGGGTGTTCATTAATTAAACTATTGTCCTTTAAGAATTTCTTAAAGTTACTCCATTTCAGATAGAACAGTCTTCCTTTTTTGGTCCATTGTCCAAAAATATCTTCAGGCAGCATTATCACAATAAATGAGAATATTGCAAGCACAATTCCTCCGCCTATTGCAAAGACTCCGTTATGGAGGTTGGTAAATAGGCCTAATAGGAAAATAGCTATTCCGGCAATTATTCCGCCAATGCTTAATTTCTTCATAAATGAAGACCCTTTGTTGTTGAAATATGTCTTGAGATTTTCACTGTCCAGATATTCATATTTGACATCTTTTTGCCAGGTGTTAAACTCTTTCATGAAAATCTTTGCATTTGCTTCATAAGATAAATCATTATCCAAGTTTGAAAGATTTACAATATTATTGTCGTCTGCAAACATGGATAAGATGTCTACGACTGATTGTTCATGAATAGCCAAACCATCAAGATTGTCTTTATTTATTTTTAAATAGAGGTCATTTAAATCAGTTTCACTGTTTCGCTCTGTTTTAAGAGAAAAGACTTTTTTATTAATTAAATCGAGAATTGTCGCTTCAAATCCTTTCATATTTGGTGTTCCGATTTCATGAGTATTGTCTATAAGTGCATTAACAACTGCTGGTGAATCATCTGTTGGAAGTTCCCTTTCGTAAATTCCGTCATAATTCACTTTAGGTTCACGACCATATCTCAAGTAGATTAAAATACCTATAATTGGACTGACTAAGGATAATAACCCCAAAACGATATATGCGCTATTCCAGAAGTTTCTTCCATTTAGGCTGTTTTCAAGATTATGGGTTATTTGTTCTTTACCGTCTTCGTGAACTGTTTTTGCATATGTTGCATTATTAAAATCACTTAAAGGCATTAACACGAGTAGTTCATAAAATTCTCCGGATGGAATTGTAGTGGATGTTAATGTTATTGTATTTCCATTTAAATTACTGCTTGAATTGTACTCTGTAGGATTTAAATAATATTCATTACTTGTATTTCCAGGCAAATGGACAACAGCAGTCAATACATCTGTTCCAACATCCCATTCATCTCCCCAAAGTTTATATTGGAGACCTGCAACATCATTGAAAAGGGTTACAGTATTTTTCATGTCATAACTAATGGAAACATGTACCTGTGTATCGGATATTTTTTTGGTATGTGCTTCATCCGCATATAAATAAATAGTTATATGTTCTACACCGTTTTCCAATTTTTCTTCTGCAACGCAATATGCTCCAGTAGCATTTACCCGGATATTTTCAATACTTTCCCCTTCCTTAAGGGGGATGTCCCTATAAACTCCGTTATAACTTCCCTGGAATGTATAATCATATATTTCATCTACATGGAGTAGACCATTACTTCCAACAGTTAGCTCAACATAGGTGTGGCTGATGTTATAACTTTTGTCATCGGATGCTGAAACTGCGATTAGTGCTGAAAATAATACTAAAAATAATAAAATTATACAAAGTGTCTTTTTAACATTCATATAATTTCACCATGTTTTTTTTTTAAAATTTGACTTCCGGAACTTCCATTTCACTTTCAGGTGCTTCGAAGAATTTTGCTTTTTCAAAGTGGAACAGTTTTGCAAACATGCTGCTTGGGAATTGTTGACATACATTATTGTATTTTAATACTACATCATTATAGAATTGTCTTGCATATGAAATTTTATCTTCAGTGTCGGTTAATTCTGATTGTAATTGTTGGAAATTAGAATTGGCTTTAAGTTCAGGATAACTTTCAGCAACTGCAAATAATGATTTTAAAGCACCAGTCAATTGGTTATCTGCAGCACTTATCTCTTCAACACCGGATGCATTAATTACATTGCTTCTAGCTTTAGTAACATTTTCAAATACTTCTTTTTCATGTGAAGCATAACCTTTAACGGTTTCTACAAGATTTGGAATCAAATCGTTTCTTCTTTTAAGTTGAACTTCGATTTGTGAGTAGCTGTTTTCCACTCTATTTCTAAGATCAACTAATCGGTTGTATAAATGTATAAATGTATAAACAATAAAAATAATTGCTAATACCAATACGACTATTAAAATAATGCTCATTTTATCACCTATGATAATATATAAATATATTAAAAAATATACTTATCGTTGAAATCTGAAGATTTCTCTTTTTAGATTTGAAAATATAATTAGATAATGGGAATATTTTTTTCAAATTTAGCTTTTTTAAGCAAACCTTTATATAGTGGTAAGTAGAAATATTATTTTATCATATTATACTAGATGCCGAGATAGTCTAGCCTGGTAAGGCGCGAGACTGGAAATCTCGTGGGCGTTCAGCCCTCCTGGGTTCAAATCCCAGTCTCGGCGTTTATTAGTTTTTAACTTAGTTTTTTAATTATTTTTCACTATTAAAATACTTGTTAAACTGATATTTTTTTGCACTCTTAGTTTACTTAAACTAAGTTTTAAATTGTTGAAAGAACTGTGTTTTGAAATCTCAAAACATTCGAATCTATTATTTTACGTCTCGTAGATTCGCTCTATAAATGGAGGTTATTTAATGGAAGACGATTTTAAGCATTTAGTACGTATTTCAAGAAAGGATGTAAATGGTAATAAAACCATTGAACAAGCTTTAACTGAAATTAAAGGTGTTGGAATATCTTTATCTAAAACTATGTGCCGTACTTTAGACTTAGATTTAGACTCTAAAATTGGATACATTGCTGACGAAGATGTTTTAAGAATTGAAGAAATTTTGGAAAATCCTCAGAAATTTGACATTCCTTCCTGGATGTTAAACAGAAGAGAAGATTACGAAACTGGTGATGACATTCACTTAATTGAATCTGATCTTGACATGACTTTAAGAGATGATTTAAACAGAATGAAAAAGACCAGAAGTTACAAAGGTAGAAGACATGAAGTTGGTTTACCTGTTAGAGGTCAAAGAACCAAATCTACTTTCAGAAAAAGTTCTTCAGTTGGTGTAAAACGTTCACGTGGATAGGCACGAACTTTTTTTTTAAAAAATTAAATTATTTGAATTCAATTTTATAAAGGAGATGTTTTAATGGGACAACCTAGAAAAGCAAGGAAAAAGTATAATACACCACCACATCCTTGGAATGCAGAAAGAATTAAAAATGAAAATAAATTAATGGCTAAATACGGTTTAAAAAACAAAAAAGAAATTTGGAAAGCTGATACTTTAGTCAGAAGATACAGTAGGGAAGCAAGATACTTACTTGGTTTCGGTACTGACCAAATGGTAAAAGAAAAATTAGAATTATTAGGACACTTAGCTAGAACCGGAGTTTTGCCTGAAGGTGCTGCTCTTGAAGAAATCTTAGATTTAAACGTTGAAGATATCTTAAGAAGAAGATTACAAACTATTGTATACCAAAAAGGTTTAGCTCGTACTCCTAAAGAAGCAAGAATGTTTGTTGTACACGGTCACATAGCTTTAGGCGGTAAAAAAATCAATTCCCCAAGTTATGTTGTATTAAAAGGTCAAGAAGATGACATCGGATTCTATCGTTCTTCACCTGTAGCTAAACAAATTGAAGAGTATAACAGCAATAAAGCTAATAAAGCTAATACTGAGGAATAAAGGGTGTAACTATGGCAAAAGATGAAAAATGGGGTATAGCTAATATTTACTCATCATTCAATAACACTATTATTACTGTAACAGATATTACTG
>NZ_CACWVY010000073.1 GCF_902764455.1 uncultured Methanobrevibacter sp. | reverse complement strand
TGATAAATTCTTAAAGGATAGTACACTAAAATACAATTTAATATTTTCATAATACTGATTTAAAGTATTATAATGAAATTCTTAAATTGACGGCATTGATTGGTTAGTAGTAAATTAGATATATGAAGTCATCTAAAATTATTATTATTTATTTAATTTGGGGAGGAGATATTATTAATGCTCAAGATAATGTAAAATTAAAAATGTTAAATGCATTTGAAACTCAAATGAATCATATTTTTTTAAAATATAATAATCAGGAGATATCTTTTGAAGAAACAATGAACTATTTAAATAAATATTTGTACTTATTGAATTTTTCAAGATTTGATTTAAAGAATGTGGGTGATGAAAACAATTCAATTAATATTATAAAATATAATCCTGGTTTGAATTTTTGGTTTCCGGATTGGTTCGATGATGACTATGGAAGGGGTTGTCAATTGGAATACCCTAATGAAACGGTTAAGCTTAATGTACAATGTGAACGAGATGGTAATTTTAGTCTTCAATTTAGGGGTGTGGATTTTAAAAATTTGGATAATCAAAGAATACCATTATATGTTAATTTTGAAAAAATTTTTGTTAATAGAAATAAAGTTAATTATGTACCTCAATTGGTTTGGCATGATGAAATATTTCAGTATTCAAAATTTTGTCAAGATGATGAAATAATTGATATAAAAATCGAATCAAAAACTATGGTGGATTATTATCCTCAATTAAAAAACTTTTTTAAAGATATTGGTGGTTCTTCAGAGTTAAATAAAGAATTTTTAAATGTATTTCAATTCATAATATATGCAAAACTCATTATTCAACAAAGAAATGATGAAAAGTTACTTACTCAACATGAAGATAATGGTGATAATGTAGATATGAAACTCCTAATCACTCATTTGAGCAATGAACTATACTGTTTACAAAAGGACTTTGAGGAATATAAATTTAATACTGATAATATTATCAATGCTCATTATGAGTTGTTTAATACACAATTTATTTATCATAATTATGAAGCTAAAGGCCTATTGAAATGTAATCATATTCTAAATCAGGAATTACTAAATTTTGTTGCAAATATCTGCAATAAATATGATTTGGAATATTGGTTGGATTTTGGTTTATTACTTGGCGCTATCAGGCATGGAGGTTTTATTCCATGGGATGACGATGCGGATATTGGGATGATGAGAGAAGATTATGATATATTTTTAGATAACATTAAAGATGAGATTGATAATCATGGATTGACTGATGTTTTAAGAATATCTCTAAATGTAAATTTCTATAAACCTTACCCAATTTTACAATTATTATATTATTGCAAAGAAGTGCCAGATACTATTATTGGGGGTATGGATATTTTTCCATATGATTTTATTGATGATATTTCTAATTGTAATCTATATACTTATAGGAGTGTCCGTAATTCTGTAGTAAATAATAATCGAAATGGAGTTCCTATAGGTGAAGCTTTGGGAGAATATTATGATAAATTTAATTTAAGTTATGGTAATAAAAAATATATTATTTCAGGAATCGAAGGAGGAAGAGGCACTATTCCAGGATTGGAAAATATAATTTTTGAAACAGAAGATATTTTTCCCTTAAAAAAAGCTCGATTTGAGAATGAAGAGTATCTTATACCAAATAATCCTAATAAATTTTTATCTGAAACTTATGGGGATTATTTAAATATTCCTAGACTTCCATATCATCATCAAGGTAGATATGATCACTTGAGGAAACGTGAGGATGGATTAGATATTTTTAAAAATAATATAATTAAAATGAAAAAAGTTAATGAAAGTTACCATAAATAAAATTGGAAATTTCATTCTTTTTTCATCTTTTTAATTATTTTGCGGTTTATAATTTTCATGGTTTATGGATTTTTAATAGTTCAAATAATGACTTTATCACTGTTAAGATAGTTTTCCAATCTCGCAAGATATTTTAAATCCTAATTTATCATATAATCCAGTTGATTCTTCAGTATAATTAATTAAATATACCTTTTTTCCCTCATCTATTAAATCGTTGCATAACTTACTACAAACTATTGTGGCAAGACCTTCTCCCCGATATTCTGGAACGGTAATAACATTGGATAAAACTGCAAGATTGTCTATTTCAGCGGTTGTAGAAGCATTTGAAATTATTTTGCCTCTATGTTTTATTATGTAATTTCTGCCGAATTTATCATCATGTCGCTCTTTAATCTGAGCTATTAATTCATCTAGCTTGTAGAATTCTCCCATAGGGTCATTCATAATTAAATTGGCAATTTCTTCAAAATTACTTTCATTTGCTAATTCTACACATGAATTTTCGCATTGATAATGTTTTGAAAATACTCTAACCCATCCATATTCTGCTGAATATTTACTTTCTTTTAGAATATTGGCAAGGTTTTCAATTAAAAACTTTTCGGCACAGATTATAGAGGGATTTTCTTTCGTAATAATCTTTTTAATTTCTTCATAATTACAATCTTTATTTTTGGAGAAAATATGCATTCCAGAATAATATTTCAATATAACACATTTGATTTCATTATTGGTCAGGTCTGTCCAAATTTTTATTGAATTGTTGTTCAATCCATATTTTATAAAATCTAAATACAAATATAAACATTTATCATAATCTGTTCCAATATATTCTTTAATTAAATGTTTATCCTTTTTTTCAAGTATTTTGAACATTATATTTCTCCACATATATTTTTTAAAATTTAAAATATAAGATTATCTTGAGATATTTCTCTTCATAATCAATATAGTATTAGTATGAAATTTATTAAATAAATGTTTTAGGTTTTTAATATGACTCTTTCAAAAACTTTGTTGATTTTGTAAATCCTTTTTTCGGTTGTCATTCCAAATTAGATCTCTGCGATAGATTCGTTTTAAAACACCTCGTGTGG
>NZ_CACWVY010000072.1 GCF_902764455.1 uncultured Methanobrevibacter sp. | reverse complement strand
ATCAATATGACTCATGAAATAGTTGTTCCACTTATCACATTTTGAAAAATTTTACTTATCAAATGCTCTCACTCAACTTTTTTTATATGTGAATAACATAGGTGATAAGTATGATGAACAACGAGCTACTAAAAAATTTAGCGATAAACTGCAACCACGCTGAGAGAACACAGCGTAACTATAGTAATGCATTAAGGAAATACAGCGAATATTATGGTATGAGCCTTCAGGAACTTCTTGATGAAGCTGAGGAAGATGAAAGAAATAATGTTAGATGGAAATACAGCCGTTTAAAAACTAAACTGCTTGAATACAGACATCATTTATTAGAAACTTCCGCATGGAATACTGTAAAAAAAGACATAACCATCATCCAATTTTTCTACAAATTCTATGACATTGAAGTGGGAAAACTACCTAGAATCAATCAAAAATCCGTGAAAAAATCTCAACCAATATATTTCAAGGATTTACCTGACAAAGAGATAATCAGAGAAGCATTTAAAATAGCACCGCCTTTAATGAAAGCAATAATTCTGTTTTCCGCATCCAGCGGATGTGCCAAAGCTGAAACATTAGGTCTGACCATTAAAGATTATATTGATGCTCTTTCAGAATATCTTCCTCGCAGGAAAAGAGACATTTATGATATAATTGATTATCTAACTGATGCTGGTGATATTATTCCTACATTCAGGTTGTTAAGGAGAAAAACAAACAAATATTACATTACATATTGCAGTCCTGAAGCGGTTAGGGCTATCAATGCATATCTCTTAACCAGGGAAGATGAATTAACAGATGAAAGTCCGCTTTTTAAAATAAGTGAAAGGCGTCTGACTTATCACTATCAGAAAATAAATGATACCCTTAATCTTGGAAGAGTTGGAAACTACGGAAGATTTAGAAGTCACATGATGAGGAAATTTCATGCAAGTGCTCTTTATAATGACGGCATGAGTCTGGATAAGGTTAACGATCTGCAGGGAAAAGCCAAAAATTCAACAGATTCAGTTTACTTTATGACAAATCCTGAAGACCTGAAATATGAATACATTAAACATTTACCAGCCATTACAATAAATACTGATGTTAAAAAGTTAACCATCAAATCTCCTGAGTTTATGCAATTGGAAAAAGAAAATGAAGTGTATCAGAACAGGATACATAAACTTGAAAGTGATGTGGCCAGTATCATATCACGTATGCCTGAGGCAGGCAAATAATCTATTAACTGAAAAGTGAAATTTATACATTTCACTATTCTTTACTTTTTTTGTTAAACACCAATTGTAAAAACATCGGTGTTTTATTTTTATGGATAAACAAATCAATATTGAATTAAACTATTTTTTAAACAATATTTACTAAAATACAAAACAAAATGTTTATATATTCATTTTTACATAAGTATAATTGCCATTATGTGATGGGAACAATTTTACGAAGTGAAAGCAATTTTTCACTCCCGTACAACTTTCCCCTATAATGCGTAAACAGTCAGCATATGGAGGTAAAATATCGAGAAAAGCAATGAAAAAAAGATCATGAGAAAAGGATTATAAAAAAATAATGTTATTTGAACAACGAGCTATAATATTATTTTTGATATAATCCTAAAGGGTCAGTGTGAGAAAAATAAAAATGATTAGCAAGTCGACAAACATGTTAAAAATTAATACTTTTCAAAACTTAACCCAATATCTAGTTTATTTTAAGGAATATATAAATATTTTCACATTTAAACAAAGCAAAACTTATTTTATTCTAAATATTGGGAAAATAATGGAAAGTTGATTTTACTCCAATACTATTTTTGTTTTTCAAAAACTTCTGGCCCTGATGAGTTTTAGACCGTTGAATTTGCACACCCCAGTAATACAATGGGAAAAAAGGAGATGAAAAAAATGTGCGGTATAATAAAACCCCGGATGGGTGAAGTAATTATTACAAATAACTTCCAGGCACTTGAAGAAGCTATTGATGAGATAACTGAAACAGAAAACATAAGAAATGAAAGGGAATTCTTTGAGATGTACAGAATCAAGATACTGAAACTGGATCAATAGCTTAGAGGTTGAAATGAAATCAAAAATATTAAAGGAGACTAATATGTTAGAGCAAGACGTGAATGGAGTGCCTCATGTTTTAGTCCCAAGAGACGTATGGGATGACATATGGGCAGTATTAATTTATATCAAGGATCCAGGTGAATTGCATGAATAGCTATTCACCATTCAAAAGACAGGTGGCTGAGATAGCCCCTCACAATCAGTTCGATGACAACTACCACGGCATCCTCACCCATGGCGGTAAAAAGGCCTACCAGACAATGATACATTCAAAACTGTTGGGCTTGATTCATTATGCTGCTGCAGGTGACATTGGCCTAATCAAATTCATAAGAGGAGAAGCTTTCATTGTTGGATTTAGGAAAACCAAAGGAGATGACTGATATGCAGGAGACAATTCTTGAAATGCAAAGAAACCTTGATGATAAACATTTCATTGCATTCGTATCTGCAAATGAAAATCCTCAATCTGTAGCATTGAAATCAGACATGCTGGATTTCCCTGACAATAAAACATTACTAATCCGTAAAAAAGGAGGAAGAACTAAAATAATTAACTTGAATTTAATTATTGAAATCTCTATCAGGAGGTTGGGTCGATATGCCTAAACCGGCAAGATTATATCCAAAACCGGAACCGATGAAAATTAATCCAAAATTGGTTTTTATTGGAAGCATTGCATTTGCCATACTAATCGGATGGATTGGAATTGCAACAAGTACAGGAGGAGTCTAACTCCTCCAATAATATTTAAGGTGATAATATGGTAAAAGCTGAACTTATAGAAAATCCTCAGGGAAATGAGGTAATGAAAGTTGTTGATAATGTTCCCGATGTCGATACAGCTATTGAACAGTGGGACGCATATCAAAAACTCTGTAAAGGACTGTTGAACGAAACAGACTATCAGGAAATCATAGTCAAAGAGAAAGATGAAAACGGCAACTATGTCAGCGTGAAAAGACACTTCAAAAAGAAATCAGCATGGCAGAAGCTATCCCGTGCATTTAACGTGGATACTGAAATAATTGACCGTGACCTTGAAAGAACAAAAATGGGAAGGGTACGTGAAGCCTACTACTGCGTTCGTGCCACTCTTCCAAATGGCAGAAGTGTCGAATCAGATGCACTATGCTCCAGAAGTGAAAAAGGAAAAGACAAAGTTTCCGATCACACAATCATGTCCACTGCAAAAACCCGTGCAACCAACAGGGCAATTGCAGAACTGATAGGAGCCGGAGAAGTAAGTGCTGAAGAAATGACAGCAGAAAAAATGGTTACACAAAACCAGTCAAAATTTTTAAAAGAGGATGAATCCTAAATCCTCTTTAATATTATTTAGGAGATGTTAAAATGAGTAATGACAGACAAAGCATATTTACAAGCACCCAATTGGATTATGAAGAAATTGTAGAAATCCCTGAAGGATATGAAAAAGCAGAACTAAAAGACTTTGAAGACGGAACCCTAATCACCGGAAGACCACAAATGTCTTCAGTTACATCCTACACTTTCGACTATGACGGTGAAGAAAAAACCGTTAACAGATTCAAACTCTTTATCTTCAAAGATGACGAACAACTATACGTTGAAATAAACGTTAACCTCAAAAATGATGGAGACCTTCACAAAAACATCCGCAAAGGAAGCGTACTCTTTGACTTCTTGACTTCAATTCTTGAACTGGAAAATGCAGGTTCAGTCGGCAAATCCAATGTTGTCAGAAATGTTGACCTTGCCGAATACCGTGAGTTTGTAAACAGGTTATCTGAAATGACAATCCAGGTCAAAGAGAAATCCGGAACATACGTATACTACAGTTTCATCGTACGTGATGTTCAAGTCTAGACGGAGCAAATAACAATGAGTAATGTAGCTGAATTACCCACAAAAGATACAATAACCCTCATTATCAATCCAAAAAATCCTGATAAGGTTACATATGTATTTAAAAACAAGTTTGGTAATAAGATTGGAGAGTATCTAAACAAATCTCCAGCTACATTATCTTCTCAAAGTAATGTCGCAAAGCACTACAAAGAGATTATGGATCCAAAAGGCAAAATAGAGCCAAAGATAATCAACCGTCAGTTTTCAGAAGTTAAACAGCTATTGCAGCTCAACTATGAAAATGAACTGTCAGTCATTGAACAAGAAATAGCTGACAAACTTCAGGCAGAGCAGGAAAGAGATGCTACCAAATTAAAGGAAGCTATCACTAAACTCCAGTCACTGCACTGTCCTTTGGTTTATATCGGCAGTGTCATTGAATGGCTTACTGCAGGTGAGCGCAACAACATATTGTATGCATTCACCGTATATGCAGGACAGGTTGTTCTGGGAAATCCAGTATCTGTAATATGTCTGGGTGAGGCCAGCAGCGGAAAGTCCCACATTCAGGAAACTGCATTAAGACTGATTCCAAAGAGATTCATCGTTAATGAAAAGAAAATCACTGAAGCGGCTCTGTTCAACCGTGCCAAAACAGACAGGTATTTCTATGACGGCAAGATTGTCAACTACGGAGACATGGGTGGAAATAATGACCATGAGTTTATGGAAGAGTCCAAAAACCTCATGAAAGAACTTCAGTCCGACGGCTTTCTAAACAAACCGTTAAGCATACCTGACGGTGAAGGAGGATGGGAAGTCAAGGATTTAAAACTTGAAGGAAGACCATGTCTAACCTATACTACAGTACCCAATCATAATTTCGATGAGCAGGAAATGAGCAGAAGCATATTCATTACTCCAAGAATGGACAACAAAGATATCTTCAATCGTAGAAACACTGCACTGGAATTCAAGCACGGCAAAAGCTACAAGATTCTAAAGAAATATGAAAGGGAATCCGAACTGGTGCCGTACATGCTATTGCATCTGAAGGAAGTCTTTGAAGACATTGTAATAATAAATCCATATGTTTACTTTGTCATTAACTTCCTTAAGAACTCTGCATTCTATAAAAGGGATTTTGACAAGTTCAACGGCATACTGAAAACAATAACTGCCCTGAATTACTATAACCATGAAATCCATGAGATTGACGGTAAGAAAGTAATTCTGACTAATATTGCTGATGTTCAGCAGTTCATGAGTCTGCTCAAGCCATACAAGGAAAGCATATCTGCAAACCTGGCTCCAAAAGCGGTTGAGGTTTTAAATGACATCAGAAACAATATCGATGACTGGAGAATCAATAAGGACAGGGAAGTATTGGACATGGGAATTACAACCAATGAATACTTCTCGCTTCAGAATCTTGAATTGAGTAAGGCATCAGTCAGGAAATACATGTATGAATTGGCAGACAGATCCAATGTATATGACTTGGCAAAAAGTGAAGTTGCATCCATCAACTATGATTTAAAACACATGGACGATTCAATATATGAAATCATCAGCTATGAGATTGGCGAATGGGTTTTAGACATTATGAAAGAAGATAAATTTATTGAGGGGTTAAGTATAATGAACTTTGACAGCACGATTAAAAAACCGCCATGGATGGGAAAACCAAAAAAACCATGAAAACTCAAAAAACCTAAAAAACCTGAAAGTGGAAAAACCATGAAAACTCATAAAAACTTTTCAAAAAGTTTTTTCACGAAAATTGTTTAAAAGTGTTTTTAGGCAAATTCAAGAATTATTCATTGAGTTTAATGGTGATTTTTACTATCGGAAAAATAAAAAAACCATGATTTTCAGGAATGGACGGGAGCAAACTTTCAAAAAGTTCTCCCGCATACCCCCTGAAAAAATAGTTTTTATAAAAATATGTATAATGAAAAAGCCATAAGAACTGTCCGTTTTATCGTTTGAGAACTGTGAGTAGTTTTTTAAAAAAACTTTTCAAAAAGTTCTCAATAGTTTTTATGGTTTTTATAAAATTATTGAAGTGATGTAAATGAAGTCTATAAGACAGCAGATAATCGAAGCCAAGAAGGAAAAGACTCAAAGAGAG
>NZ_CACWVY010000071.1 GCF_902764455.1 uncultured Methanobrevibacter sp. | reverse complement strand
ACCTCTTACAATCCATCTAAGAACTTCATTAGGTGCGTCTGATGTGACCTTGAGGGTGTCTGTTAAAATGCCATCATTTATAACGTATGAAGTGCCGATTATAATACATTTTGCATCTTCGCCATAATTATAGATTTCTTTGCCTTCATCGGCTTTTGAATCTATGAATGTACAATTGCCGATTGTTATTTTACCAAAATCGTTATAGATTGCTCCTCCATCATCTTTGGCAACGCTGTTTTTGAAAGTAAGGTTGTTTAAAATCATAATGCCGTAATGATTAAATATTGAACCACCATTTTTCGCATTATTATTGGTGAAATTACATCTTTCGCCGTAAATTAATCCTACATTATTGTAAATTGCACCACCGTCAGCGTAAGCGGTGTTGGATATGAAATTACAATCTGTGAGACTTATGATTCCTTTTTCGTTGTAAATTGCACCTCCGTATTTTGCATAACCTCCTTCAAATGTGGAGTCGGATATTGTTATTATTCCTTCATCATTATAAATCGCACCTCCATAATCATCCTTTACATTATAATCTATTTTATTATTGATAAAATGTGAAGAGGTAATGGATATTGAACCTTCATTTTGTATAGCAGTATTAAATCTGCTGATAGTTAGGTTTATTATAGAACAATATTGGCCTTGATCAACTTTAATAAATTTATATTCGTTTGAATCGTCATAGTCTTTTATGCTGATTGATGCACCATTTCCGAAAATATAAATATTTTCCACATCGGGCATATGAATAGTTTTTTGATTTAAGTTAAATGATTTGTTGGATGTAAAGTTTAAAATCACAATTTTTACATACCCTATGTTACTCATCCTACTTAAGAAGTTTTGATAATCAGTTTCAGTATCTATGTTTATATATTTGATTTCATCATTATGATTTAAAACTAAGCATGTTGCTCCTTTGGAAGTATATATGTTATTTCCGTCATTAGTCTCAAGACTATATTTTTTATTTTTGCAGCAATAACCTGTATTATCTTTGAATTCACAATCAATAAAAGTGGATTGGCTTCCTTTTTCATTATAAATTGCGCCTCCATATTTTGCATAATTGCCTAAAAAATAACAGTCTGAACATTTTAAAATACCCCAGTTTCTTATTGCTCCGCCATAATCCTCTTCAGTCATATAATCGACTTTGTTATATTTTAATTCTACATTTTTCATTTGACATGTTCCATAGTTGGATATGGCTCTATTGAAACCTTTTATTGTGATATTATTTATCCGTACGGAGGAACCCATAGTAACATTTAAAAAGTGATTTTCATTATTTTTATTTGGATTACTGATGGATATAATTGCTCCATTACCTCTAATAATGAGATTTTTCACATGATCTGATTTTATTAATTCGGATGTCCATGGAGTAAATTCAAGATTAAGATTATTTTTAAAATCTATAACTATGGCATCAAATTGACAGTTTTCAGTTGAAACGGAGTTTGCTACTTTTTTAAAACTATCTAAATCAAAGACCTGTAGCATGCCTACATTAAGGGTAGTGTTGTCTGCTAGTGTTAATATGAATGTATTGTTTGAAGTTTGGACGATTTTATATTCACTAGATGCAACTAGGTCAGTTACATTAATTATATTGTCCAACTTGTTTTTATCATTTTCTGAGTTACTGGTCTGTATAACATTCAAATTATCTATATGACTGCTATGTTGTATTATATTGTCATCTGAACTTGAATTATCCGTAGTTGTTAAATTTTCTGAAGTGGAATAATCAGCATAATTCAAATCGGCAATATTTCTGTAATCTTTAATATCGGCATGATTTCCAATAAGGTTTACATTATTTTCTATATTATCATTAACTTCACATGCATTTATTGATGAAACTGAAACCAATAAAATTGCAATTAATATTAGTGTTAATGAAATATTTTTTTTAAGATTCATGTTATCGCCTCTTTTTATTTTTATATTTTTCTTCATGTAATATGTCTTAGAAAGTCTTAAATTAATTAAATAGTTAATTTATCACTATAAATCATTGACATTACTTTTAATCCCTCAGTATGAACTTCATTGGGATAGAGTGAGTTTATATCTATATCCTCATCTGAACCAGATAGGTCTCTTATTAATTCTCCAATGGTGCTTTCTTTAATACCATCAATAACTTCGGTAATAATATTTTGATCAGCAGTTTTGTCGCAATGAGTAATTATGGAAGTGTCGTCGTATACTAGGTCATTGTTTACTATTGCAACTCCTCCTTCGCCATTGCAGACATCGTTACCTTTGCCATATGCCGTATTTTCACTGAAATAACAATTTTTTAAATTTATTAGGCCCTGATTGAATACTGCTCCACCGTATTTCGCATAATTATTTGTGAATCTACAATTTTTACAATCTACAATTCCTGTGGATATTATTGCGGCACCGTAATCTTTATAAATCAAATAATCCATTCTGTTATGGTTAAATGTAACGGAATTTAGAATACATTCTCCTGCAAAGTTTTCAATAGCTGTATTATATCCTTCAATGATTAAGTCACTGACAGACAATATTTTATTTCCTTCTAAAACAGCCCATTTATTCTCATCGCTATCACTGGATGTTGTATATATTTTTGTCCCATGACCCTGGATGTTGATAATATCGAAACCTCCTGCATTGAGGTCGAATTCATGGTTACAGTTGATAGTAAATGCATCGCAAAAATTTATGTTTAATCCAAAACTTATTTGTAAATCACTTCTAATCAAATTTGCAAGTACTATATTGGAATCAATCAAATAGGTTTCATCAATATTAAATAGATATGCTAGAATGCTGTTGAAGCATTTTACAGATGTTGATATTGCAGTTACATAATCATCTTCAAGTCTGGTGTTGGAAAAGAGTTCAATACTTTTAACCATGGTCAGGGTATTTTCATAATCTCCATAATCAATCATGTCATAAAAAATGTTATTGATGTTTGAAATATTTTTAAATTTATAATTTTTTGTAAATGAGATATCATTGAAATATTTGGTTATATGCAGGGCAAATTCATGATTATTACTGTCGTATTCACCATAATACAGCATGCCATTATCAAGGTAAGATAAACTTCTATTGGTTAATACATTATACACTAAAGGAACTATGTTAATGCTTTCATCCGCCACTAGAGACATATAGGAATATTTCAGGTATGTTACATCAATATTTGTTTTTGCTCCGTCAATGTATAGTATACAATCCTTGTAAGCATTATTTTTTAGAGTTATGTTTTCACGTTTGTAATCAAAGTAAATTGCTTCGTGTGATAATTTGGAACTGGAGTTGACAAAAATGGAGTTAATGATTGTATTATTAGTGCCTCCAATATAAATTGCTCCTCCGACACCTTGGGCAATGTTATCTACAAAAAGACAATCGTCAATAATGCCGTTATTTCCGCTCCAGCTTAATGCTCCACCATTGATTGCGGAATTTTCATGGAATGTACAATCTGAAATTACTCCATTGTCTCCCATCCATTCAATGGGACTATAATTTTCTGTGTA
>NZ_CACWVY010000070.1 GCF_902764455.1 uncultured Methanobrevibacter sp. | reverse complement strand
AAATAAACAATAAAAACAACTGAAAAATAAAATTATTGCAAAAAAATTTTAAAAATAAAAAATTCTATAAAAAATTAAAAAATTTCATGTCCCATCCTGGACTATTAAAAAAAAATAATATCCATTTTATAAAAATTCAATATAAACATTTATTTCAATGAAATTTTCAATCTGATTAAAATATCCTTACAAATAATATTAAACAAATATAAAATAATTATTTAAAAATGAATTATATTCATATAAATCTAAAATTTTGATAATTTCTATCAAATATCATTAAATTTCCACATAATAAGTTTATTTCAAATTATAGTTAATCAGACATCATTGAAGACCCCATTCAAGAGAAAAGTCGTTTTAAAATAGTTTTTTAGCAATATAGATGCATATTTATTGATTCATCGAAAAAATAAACCTTTTAGCATTTCTTAATGTTTAATAAATATATGATTTTTTCTTTTTGGAACATGAACTATTTATGGATAATTTGCATTTAATAGAAAAAATTTCTGAATAAGAATGAGTATAAACATGAATACTAAAAAAACAAGAATACAAAATAATTAGAAATCAGTTAAAACATGTAGGGCATCTGAGATAATTGCCAAAACCTCTAAAATTCAATATATTAAATTAAAAAAATATAAAAGGATAAAATAATTATCCTTTAATTAAATCAACTGCAGTGCTGATGGCTTCATCCATTTTATCTGTATTTTTACCTGCACCCTGCGCCAGTGTCAGACGGCCTCCGCCGCCACCACCTAAAACACCAGCTGCAGTTTTAATAATTTCATTAATTTTGATTCCGCTATCAATTGCAGTTTGTGAAGCTGCACCAACAATATTTCCCTTATTGTTACCTATAATGACAACATCTGCCTTGCCATTGTCTGTAAAGTCGGTTGCCATTTTCTGAAGTTCCTTAAAATCAGCTTCAATTAATTCGGAAATAACTTTCAAACCGTTGATTTCCTCGAATTCATCTGCCAGGGAATTCATTTTTAAGCTTGCAATTTCAGATTGTAACTTGTCAATTTCATTTTTCTGCGCTTTCCACTCGCTGAAGAACCTGTCACATGTTTTTGGCAATTGGTCATTATCAACACTGAACACAGAAGCACTAGTCCTTAAAAGTTCACTGTCATGCTGCATTGAATCTATTGCTGCAAGACCTGCTGAGAAATCAATTCTTTCAACACCATCCTGAACTCTTTCTGTTTTGTTAATTTTAATAGGACCTACTACCCCTGTTCTTAAAACATGTGTACCTGCACAAGCCTGTACATCAACACCAGGGATTTTAACTACACGAATCATTTTACCTGGAACTATACCCCCTTGATAGAGCACAAATCCATATAATTCCTGTGCCTCATCACGAGTGTGGAATTGAATATCCAAATCAATGTTGTCCATCACATATTCATTGGCCAATTTTTCAATTTCATTCAGTTCTTCCTGTGTGATACGCTTGTAGTGTGACAAGTCAATACGCGCTCTTGTAATGCCGTTTTGAGATCCTGCCTGCCAAATGTGTTGACCCAATACTTTTCTTGCAGCAGCAATAACAAGGTGGGTTCCTGTATGATGACGTGCAAGGGTGATTCTACGGTTCCAGTCAAGTTCACCAGTGATTTTTTTGCCCACAACATCATCTGAAATGTCTTCATCTACATGATGCAATACAACATTGTCAATTTTTTCAGCATGCTTCATGCTAATGACATTTCCATTAATGGAAATAGTACCTATATCTGAAGGTTGACCACCTCCTTCAGGGTAAAATACTGTTTTATCAAAAATTAAACATTTGTCCCCATCTTTTTCAACCAAACCTAAAACTTCTGCTTCAAATTCTTTTTGGTAGAAATCTTTATAGAATAATAAATCAGTTTCAGGGAAGTCAACATTAAATGTGGATTTTTTGTTTGAAGTATCCTTTTCGTGGGCTCCGGCAACTTGTGTGAAGAAGTTATCCGGCACATTAACAGTGAAATTGTCACCAGCCATTTCAACAACAGTTTCAGGAGGAATTCCATGAGCATCATACAAATCAATCAACATTTCAAGAGGCATTTCAGATTTACCTTCTTTTTTAAGCCTTTTAATTGATCTTTTGACTATGCTTTTTCCTTTTTTAACAGTGGATGCATATCTTTCCTCCTCAAGAGTAATGATATTCATGATATGCTGCTCTGAATCACGAATTTCAGGGTAGAATTTAGATAGGAAGTCCAATTGTATTGCCATTACATCAGCTAAAGATTCTTTCATATCCAATTCTTTCATAAACCTGATTGTTCTTCTTAAAACCAAACGTGCCAAGTACCCTTCTTTAACATTTGACGGAATGATACCGTCAGCCAACATGAACGCAAGACAACGGGTATGATCTGCAATAATGTAAATTGCTTCCATAGGTTCAGCGGCTTTAAGATATTCTTCCAAAGATAAATCCAGACTGTCAGCCACCTGCTGGCGAAGTTCTTTTAAATCACCAATATCTTCGATATCCATCATTCCTGCAATCTGAGCGTTTCTTCCCTGGATATCCTCATTGATTTCAACACCAGTCAATTCTTTTAATTTATCCACAACCGGTGCAAAACATGCATCGTAAGCTGTAGGAGTTCCCTGTGAAATCCATGCAATTCTTTCAAGACCATATCCTGTATCAACAACTTTAATAGGGATTTCTTTTTTATCTCCATTTTCCAGAGTTTCATATTGGATAAATACCAAAGTTGCAAGCTCTACCCCTCTGCAGCATACCTCATAACAAGGCCCTTCATTACCTCCACCGCTCCACCAGGATTTAATGAAAGTAATTTCTTCTGTGTTGATTCCGATGTGAGCAAAGAACTCATGACAGAGCCTGATGGTTTCATCTTCCCAGTAGATAAAATCATCTTCCTTGTTGATTACAGTGTGAGTTCCCATTGTAAAACAAGTCATGTGACGGCCTGTCCTTCCAACATTATCAACATCGTTAAGTCTGATTGAAGGCTGAGCCATTTCAATTGGATTTGCAGGCGGTTTAACAAGACCTGAAGTTATCCACGGTTGGAAACAAAATATGGATGCCCCAACTAAAAATACGTCATCTCTCCACCGTTTAGCTAAAACAGGATATCTGTGGACATGTGTATGTCCTTCACTTTCTAAAAATTCTCTAAAAACTTTCTGGATTTCATATAAATTGTATGGTTTGTCTGTAGCCGGATTTGCAATAAACTCATACTCATCACATGGAGCATCACCGCAAGTATCTCTTGTCACTTGAGAGTAAAACTCCTGTCCGCAAGTTTTACAAGTTTGTTTTATATAACCAAGTTCATCAAAAATTTCTACCATAAGAATCAGTCTTAATTATTTATTAGTATAAAATATGTTTTTAATTTAATAAATAATTAATGAAAATTCGGTGAAAAGATAATTTCAAAATATAAATGTTTAAAAAAATAGTCTTAAAAAAAAGTGTTAATCATAGATTTAAAAAATCTATCCGAAGAGAGCACCTAATCCAGCTGCTGCTTCTTCTTCAGAAGCTTCTTCTTCTTCCTCTTCTTCTTCCTCTTCTTCTTCAACAGCTTCAGCTGCTGCAGGTGCAGCTGCAGGTGCTGCTGCTGCCATAGCAGTAGTTTCCATAGCTTCGTCGATGTCAACATCTTCTAAAGCTGCGATTAATGCTTTGATTCTAGCATCATCAGCATCAATTCCTGCTGCTTCAATAATACTTTTAACATTTTCTTCGTTAATATCTTTTTCTGCACTGTGCAAAATCATTGCCGCATATATATATTCCATGTTATCACCATTAGTTTATTTTAAAGTGTTAGTTTAATATAATAAAAATTTAAATTAATGTTTTTAGAATAGCAACCCTAACCCAGCTGCTGGTTCTTCTTCCTCTTCTTCTTCAACTTCTTCAACAACTTCTTCTTCAGCTGCTTCTTCTACAGGAGCTGCAACTGCAGCACTTGAAAGTTTTTCAGCTAAGGATTCGCTTAAAGCACCTTCAACACCAGATACTTCTGATGCAATAGCTAACATTTTAGCTTGTGCTAAACCAATTAATGGTTCTGAAGTTTCTGAAGTCATAATTGCTGCTTCTACACCTAAGTTAATTGCTCTGGTGTATGCAAGAGTAATAATAGTTGAAGTAGTTTCTTTAGTAGGAATAGCTGCGTTTACAGATAAATTAAATGCTTTCTTGAATGCATTTTGTACGTCAGCTAATGTTTGTTCTTCGTCGATTGCAAGTACATCGGAAGTGTAAATAGATCCTTCTTCGTATACTGCTTTTAAGTCAATTCCTACTTCCATTGGGTTAATATCCATTCTTGATAAAGTAGCTGCTACTTGTTTGGATACTTCTTCACCAGCTGCTACAACAACGGTTTCTTTTTGTACGCAGATTTTACCTTTATCAATTTTAGCAGGAATTCCAACTTGTTGCAATTCACCTAAAAATGGACCTGGTTCAAAACCTGTGTCCCCTTCAGGTACAATAATATCATCAGGTGCAATAGTTCCTGGTTTTGCAGGAGCTTGGGTTTTGCTGTCTTCCAATATTTTGTACAATTTGAAAGGATTCATTTCAGTTGCAATAATTGCAATTTGACCATCCATATGTTCAGATAAATCAATAATGTTGGTTTTTTCAGCATTACAATCTTCAAGAGCTAAATTAATAAGATTAATTTTGGACATTCTGATAACAGCTTTTCCTTTGAGAGATTTTCTCATTTCTTGGAGCTGTTTTGCAGGAATGTTTTCTAAATCAACGAGACCGACAACATCGTATTCGTCAATAATCTCTTTTAACTCTTTAACTTCTTCCTTTTTCCATTCAGCAACATGAGCCATTAGATCACCCTCACTACTGGTCCCATAGTTGTTTTTATAAACATGGACTTAATTTGACTTCTTCCTTTTTCTAAATTGCGGTCTAGGACTGTAAGAACAGTTTCTACATTTTCAGCTATATCTTCGTCTGACATGTCTTGGCTTCCAACAATAACTTGAATACTTGCTTGTTGTTTTACACCAACTTTGACAGTACTTTGTAATCTTTCTAAAAGAGGATCTAATTTGATACTTGCAGGCACTGGTTTTGGCATTTTTCCACGAGGACCTAAAACAGGACCGAGGAATCTACCAACGAGTGGCATCATATCAGCTTGAGCAATTAAGAAATCAACAGAGTTTGCCATTTTTTTAGCAGCTTTTCTGTCTTTTCCGAACTCTTCTAAATCTCCTTTATTAATTACAGTGTCAAGACCAGCATCTTTAGCTTGAACAATGAGTTCCCCGTCAGCGATGACTCCGATTTTAACATCTTTGCCACGGCCGTTAGGAAGAGCAACTTCCTCATTAAACCTATTTTCTGGCTTTTTGACATCTAAGTCACGGATATTAATAATAATATCTACGGACTCAGTGAAGTTTCTCGGCTTAGATTGTTCTTTTGCCTCCTTCACCGCGTTAATTACATCTTGTGTCATATTCATCCCCCATGAACATAAGTTCATTGGATTTTTTTGGTTTCATGAGAATCATTACAAGAAAAAAATTCTTAAACGATTGCATGAATTAAAAACAGTATATCAATTATAATAAAATTATAATGTCATATACACTGTATTTATTAACTTAAATTTAATTTGTAGACCATATCTATTCTACTAAGATATCGTCATATTCTCCAGCATCTACAGCTTTTTGTGCTTCTCTAGGGTCTTTACCATCAACTGAAATACCCATACTTACACAGGTTCCCATAACTTCTTTAACACCTGCTTTGTAATCGTTTGCAAGTAATGAATCGAATTTCATTCTAGCGATTTTTAAAGCGGTTTCAATTGGTAAGTCATTTACAATGTCTAAACCTGGTTCATGAGAAGCTTTTTCGATGCCTAATTCTTCCATGATAAGTGAAGTAGTTGGAGGAGTACCGATTTCAATTTCGAAATCTTTAGTATCTCTGTCAACACTAATAATTACAGGTACTTTCATTCCTGCAAAATCAGCGCTTTTTTTATTAATTTCTTCTACTACTTGCATCATGTTAATACCGAGAGGTCCTAAAGCTGGGCCTAATGGAGGTCCAGGAGTAGCGCTTCCACCTTCGATAAGAACTTCGACTGTATCTTTAGCCATCAGTCAGCCTCCTTTTGA
>NZ_CACWVY010000069.1 GCF_902764455.1 uncultured Methanobrevibacter sp. | reverse complement strand
AAAAATTTTTTATCTTCCAAAGCCATCTTATTCACCTAATTTCTTTTTTAAGTCTTTAGAAAATACTCCTAAACCATATCCACCTTTGGTACGTGCTTCGTGAATATTTTCAACTACTTCAAGTGCTTCTTTATCTTGTCTCATACCGATATTATCTTCCCTGTAGATTGTTGTGATTTCTTTTAGATATTCCTCATCCAAAGGTGCACCGACATCTACCAACTCATCTAATGGACGACCTACCTGATCTTTAACATAATAAACATGCCCATCCTCTTCATTGAAGATGTATCTTTGAAGACCATCGAACATTAACCCGTTTTCATCCAATCTTAATGAGTGTCCGTGTACGGTTGCTCCCCTCATACCTGACCGGGCAGGGTCAAAAATATCTGTTTCTATCAATTCTTTAGAAATTTTTTCTAAATCTTGTTCTCTTATTTCTATTACCTGTTCTTGCCCTATCATAAGGCTGTGCCGGAGCATTGTACATTGAATCAGCAAATTGAATATACCTGACCCTAATACCTTCTGCGGCACCAGGAGTAGGTTCTACAATACTTTTAATAATATCCCCATCATCTTCCATTTCAGCCAATGGTGGATGAACTGTTTTATAACTTTCACCAGGATTTCTATGACCCAATATCTTTACGATACCCTCATCAGAGACTTCCCTTATCTTTTTAAATTTATGCTCTGGATTCATATGCTTTCTTCTGTTTTCAGCAATTTTTGTTTCACCAGGGCCAAATTGTGCTTTATATGTCATAAATTCACCATAAAATTATTTTATAACTTTTACCGTTTCGGAACTTCGTGCACTAGAATCAACTAAACCAATGTAACGTTTGTCAATATGATTTTCAAAACTTTCACCATACTTTAAATAATCGGAAATTGTGCTTTTAGTTCGAGTGAATCTTCCAACCAAAACTGTAAAATCACAGGGCATGTTTTCGTCTAGAATAACCTGCAATTTATCCATGAAATCATTGAATTTGGAAATATCTGCTGTGATGATAATATCTCCAACCATGACTCTTAAATCCACATCATTCCCTTTAACTTGAATTGTTTTTCTATCCGTATGATTTACTTCATGGCCTTTACCCGGACCATAAAATACTTTTTTGGGAAGAGAAGGGCCATGTATCAATACCCTCATGTTTCCTTCCAATTCATAAATCTCATTTAGAATTTTTTCACAGGTGTCTGGCTTTAAAAATCTGTTTGGAATAATCTTAATATCAATTACATTAACTTGTTTTGATTCATCCATGAAAAACACCTTAAATTTTATCTTTAATTTCTCCTGCAACCTTGGCCACATTTGGAATAGGGTTTCTAAGGTTATCAATAGTACCATACACAATTCCAATTAATGCAGATGTTCTTTTAACTGAAAACATCTGAGTTCCTGCATCCAAACACATTGCAGCGGACGCACAAGGAATTGCAGTTCCTTTTGCATGTCTTGTCACTACGTGGTTTCCATGGAATGTACCTGGTCCCCCACCACCATAAATGGAGTGAGAGAAGAAACTAAATCCTACACCTACACCTTCAGTTCTACCATAATCTACACCCGGAAGGCCTGTCTCATATTCCAGCATGTCATTATAATACAATACTGTTGAAGCTACACCTTGAGCGGCTCTTGCGGCACCTACATTAACAATGACTGCAGCAAGCAATCCTGCAGCAGCATATGCATTCCATAATGCCCAATCCACAGGCTCATACATGTTATATCCTGACGGCATCTTTTTAGCGACTCTGATAACATTGTCTTCAATAGCTCTTCCAACCAAGGATTGGATAACTGTTCCAACAGTTCCCTTACCATTTTCTTTAACTATATCAAACACTAAATTATCTGCATTTAAACCTTGATATGCCAATGTCAATAAATGCATTCTTTCAAATGCACCGGAAGCATCACCAGTTTCAATCATTGCTGTCTGTTCCATGATTGAAGACAATGCGGCTGCATTTAAAGTTTGCTTATTGGTAATGGCAACTACATGGTTTGCCATGACATTTCTTAAACCGTATCCCAATCCTTCCAACAATACCGGAGGCCCTAAAAGCGCACTGATATTAGCACCTGAAAGATCGACAGTTCTCGGATATGCTCCCATTACTGCAGTTTTGATTGTTGATGCATCGAACATGTTAACTTCGAAGCTGTCAATAATTGCCTGAATGGTTGCAGCACCAGTCTGCATTGTTGAAACAGAATAATCTGCAGCAACATTTAAACGTTCGAAAGGTAATTGAACCAACAATTGTTGGCCATCATTAATTAGCTCAACAGTTGTATCATCATCCTCATTAACACGAAGAATCTTTTTGATTTTATCACCAATTACCTCTGCATTCTCAACAATTTCATAATCCAATTCTCTTCCTGGAATATATGTCGCTTTTCCGCCCATTGCAGCATTCTTTAAACCGTTTTCAATACCTGCCAGATTGACTGCACAGGACCTTTTAATGTCATAAATCATTTCCTGTATAGCAGAATTCTTAAGCGGGCTAATGGATTCCAATGGTACGGATTCCTCAAGGATTTTTCCATCAGGATCATACAAATCCAGAACATCATCATATATTTTCATACTATCCTCCTAAAAGAAAATTTAAGAAAATAGGAAACCTTATTGTGGTTTACTAATTAAGTCTGTTTTACAACCGGGGTTTCCTTCTTTCATGTGTGGAGTTCTTAAAACGGTGTCATTTGCTTTTTCGATTTCTCTTGCTTCTTGTGCTAATTTAGCAGCACATGCAGCGATTTCGTGAGCAGCAGCTACTAATGGGATGAAGTTTTCGAAACCTTTGGTCATGAAACAACCTTTCATGTCTAAGTTTGCAACGGATCCAGCCATTTCGTATGCAGCAATAGCTTTTGCTTTTGCGTATGGGTTTGCGAATCCACCAGCTTCTGCAGCTTTTTCAGCAGTTATTATGAGTTTAGGTAATTCGATTGCTTCACCTGCATCAGCTTGAGCGATTACAGCATCAATGGTTTTCTGAACTAATCTTAATGCTCCGGTTTCTGCGAGTACTTTTAAGATGTCAGAGTTGAAGATAGTCATTTCAGTTGGGTCTAACCATTCTCTTTTTGCACCGATCATTGGGTCGGACATTACGATAATGTAACCGAGACCTTGTTCGTCCATTTCATCTTTTTTACCTTTACCCGGTGCGTCACCGACGATAATAGCAGGTACATCTTTTTCAGATAACATTTCTCTTGCTTTAGCTGGTCCAGGTGCTCCCGGGTTTGGGCTAATGAATATAGCGAAGTCAGGTTCGAAAGCGTCTATTTTTGGCACGACGTCTTCTACTTGTTCAGGGTTCATTTTTGCTCCAGATCCAAATGTTCTTACATCGATATTTGGTCTGTCTGCTCTTTCGTCTAACAATAGGTCAATAACCGGTGATGTACCGATATTTCCACTTTTAATAATTGCGATTTTTACAACCATAGTATCACATTTTATTTTACATTATTTTTTCATTTAAATAAAAAAATAAACCTGAAATAAATTCATTTCTTAAATTAAGTAATAATTAGATAATAAATTCAATTTGTTGACTACAAAAACTCATGTATTCTAATCTTAAAAAGATAAATAGAAGAGTGAATAGTTATTTTATTATAACTATTCTAAACTTCATATGGCTTGCTATTTAGCGATAAATAGAAGAGTGAATAGTTATTTTATTATAACTATTCTAAACTTCATATGGCTTGCTATTTAGCTATTGTTTGATGATCATAATCTAATGAATTAAGTTTTGTTAAATTCCTGTGAAATTCCTCCATTTTTATTTGGAATTTTTAATCAACATCCTTAAATCCAGTCTTAATTAAATTTTTTAGTGAATGGAAAATCTGAATCTTTTCCATTCAAATAACTTACTTACATATCATTGGAATCCTTTATTAGAAAAAGTTCCCAATTTTATCGTTTATACTAATATTAAGTCAACATCAAGATCAGTTAAAGAGAGTATCAGGAATATGTTCACTATTTAAATTTGAATACTCACTCTTTGACAAAATATGAACTGATTCACAAGTTATAGAACTCATATCCATTAGAACATTACACGCATGATAAAATATTATTTGAGAAACATTTTCACTATTGAATTCTTCAAATAATCCTATTAAATCCATATTTATGGGATTTATGTCATCTCTAATCAATCAAATTTTTTGCATATAACTTTCCATGATACTCTCCAACAATCTAGAATTATGAAAATCAGACACCCAATCAAAATAATGTGGTTCTTAATAAACTCTCTAATATTTAATAACAATTTCATAATTAAGCATCTAATTAACTAATCTAAATATTCATAGGAGTAATAACCATATAAATGTTATTAAAGTATTAACTTTGAATTTTGAAGTTTAATTCAAAAAATAAGCATTATAAAACATTTAAATTTTTCTAAAAGAAATAACGACCACATATATTAAATTTACTAGAACAAGGTTTATCCTTTTAAATAAAGTAATATTTTTTTAAAAATAATGAAATTGTATAATTAATGATTAAATAGGAAATAACCAAAAATTAATAGCGTTAAATTATAAAAATAAGATGATAATGCAATTATTTACTATGAAATGAACCTAAAATAGTTATTTAATAGTATAAAAATTTCGACATCAAAATTAAATTGTAATACTTTTTATAAAATTATTACTACTTAAAAACATAATAAAATATAAAAAAGTATTACTAATGTTGGAGAAATGCCAACATAATTACTGCCAAATCCAAAACATTTTGCCCGTATACTATACAAAATATAATGTACTTT
>NZ_CACWVY010000068.1 GCF_902764455.1 uncultured Methanobrevibacter sp. | reverse complement strand
ACAGTGAGGAAATTAGTGCCAATTATGGTGGTAATGGAACTTGGTGGGCAGTACATAAATTTGATGATTACGGAGTCTATGAAGTAAATGCATCATATAATGGATTGGATAATGTAACTGTCAACAATGGAACAATTACAATAAATAAACCTGATTCAACAATAATGTTGGATGATATTACTTTGAATTATGGTGAAAGCAAGAATGTTACTGTAATAACTACTGGCGCTACTGAAATTACTGCCAGTATCAATGGAACAGATGTCACTGTTATAAATAATTATACTATTCCAATTTCAGGTTTGGCTGCTGGCAACTACACTTTAAATGTAACAACAGTGCCGGATGGTGATCATAACTCTGTATCTAAAGAAGTAAAAATCATCGTATATAAGGCAACTGCTGAAATTACAGTTGACTCTGCAACTATGGACATAAAAGTGCTTGATGAAGTTCTTTCAGGGGCTACCTTGACTCCTGCAGATGCAGGCAACTTAACCTACAAATCAAACAATGAAACAGTTGTTATAGTTAAAGATGGTAAAATTAAAGCTCTTGCTAAAGGTACTGCCACAATCACAGTTTCATTTGCAGGCAATGAAAATTATACAGCCACTAAAAATAAAACCATCAGTGTTACTGTCACTTTAAAAGATGCAATCATCAGCGTAAATAACTCTACTTTGAATTTATTTGTAGATGATAATTTCACTGTTGTTGCTAGTACAAATCCTGATGGTTTGAATGTTACTTTCGTTCAGGATGATTCTGGTGTTTACATTGTTGATGAAAATGGCAATGTCACAGCTTTAAAAGAGGGTACTGGAAATATTCTTGTTAAAGTTGGCGGCAATGGAGTTTACGCTGAAAATTCAACCACAGTTGCTGTAACTGTAAGTAAAATACCTACTGAAATTACATTAACAAATGAAACTCTTGATTTGAAAGTTAATGATATGGTTGACGGTTTGGCCAATCTGACTCCTGTTGATGCAGGCAATTTGACTTTCATCTCCAGTGATGAAGATATTGTCTTTGTGGCTGATGGTGCGATTTTAGCTCGTAGTAAAGGTAGTGCTAATGTTACCGTTTCATTTGCAGGTAATGATAAATATGCAGCTGCCTTAAATAGAACAATCCGTGTAAATGTTTCATTAAATGATGCCAGTGTCATTGTTGAAAATGATACTTTGGAGCTTAAAGTTGATGAAAGGTATGATCTCAATGCAACAGCAGTTCCTAGTTTCCTGAATGTTGAGTATGTTTCCAGTAATGAGTCTGTTGCTACCGTTACAGATTACGGTATTGTCACTGCTGTAGGCGAAGGCACAACCACTATTACATTAACTGTTGGAAATGACGTGACTTATGCTGTCAACACAACCAACGTTACTGTGACAGTAAGTAAAATCCCTACTGAAATCACAGTTGATACTACTCCATTAGACTTGTTTGTTGGTGATGAGATTGTTATTGTTGCTAATTTGACTCCTGCTGGTGCAGGCAATGTCACTTTCACATCCAGTGATTATGATGTTGTTGATTTTGATTTTGAAGGCAATGTTATTGCTCAAGGTAAAGGTCAAGCAATTATCACTGTTTCCTTTGCAGGTGATGATAAGTATGCAGCTGCTGAAAACAAGACTATCATTATAAATGTCAGCTTGGATAATGCCAGCGTCACTGTAGATAACAATACTTTGGATTTAAAAGTTGGTGAAACATCTGCAATTAATGCCACCAAACATCCTGACACAATAATGCTCGATATTACATACACATCCAGCAATAGCTCTGTTGCTACTGTAGATAAAAAGGGTATTGTCGCTGCTGTGGGTGAAGGTACTGCAATCATCACTGTTGAGGTGGGCGACGATGAAATCTATGCTAAAAATTCAACCACTGTTACTGTAACTGTAAGTAAAATCCCTACTGAAATTACATTAACAAATACAACTCTTGATTTAAAAGTCGGTGACGAAGTTAAAATTAATGTTACTTTAACTCCTAGTGAAGCTGGTGAACTGGATTATATTTCTAGTGATGTGAGTGTTGTCACTGTTAATGGCATTGGGGAACTTACTGCTGTTGGTGAAGGTACTGCTAATATTACTGTAAGATTCTTAGGTGATGACAAATACAAATCCGCTTCAAAAAACACTACAGTTAATATAGCTAAGGATTCCACAAAGTTAACTGCAGATGATGTGACTGCAACATATAAAGTCGACAAATACATTGTAATCACATTAACTGACAGTAAAGGAAATCCATTGGCTAATATTCCAGTAACTGTTGATTTAAACGGTGTTAAAAACTACACTACTGATGAAAACGGTCAGGTCAAAGTAAAAGTCAGCAATTTGATTCCAAAAACATACACTGCAAAAATATCATTCGCTGGCAACGATAACTATCTTGGATCTGATGCTGCTGCTAATGTTGTAGTTAAAAAGGCAACTCCTAAAATAACTGCCAAGGCAAAAACCTTCAAGACAACTACAAAAACCAAAAAGTACACAATAACCTTAAAGGACAATGATGGTAAAGCAATCAAGAAGGGTACAGTCTATTTGAAAGTTGGAGGCAAAACATATAAAGCAACTACTAACTCCAAAGGTAAGGCTACCTTCAAGATAACCAAGCTCAACAATAAGGGGACATATAAGGCCACAGTAACCTATAAAGGAAACAAGTACTACAACAAAGCGACCAAGAAGGTTACAATTAAGGTCAAGTCTGTGTGGAAAACAGTTTCCAAAGGAAGCAAGAACTCTGCAATCGTCAAAAAAATCCAACGTGCTTTGAAAAACCATGGATATTATCTTGAATACAATGGCCATTATCTGTTGGTTGACGGTATATTCTGGGATTATACTCAAATGGCCGTCAAAGAGTTCCAAAATGATAAATACCTTAAGGTAACAGGTAAAGTGGATGAAAAGACTGCCCGTAAACTTGGAATAATTTAAATTTTAATGTAGGTGCAACTTTGCATCTACAAACTCTTCTTTTTTTTTAGGCCTGACCTATTTTTAAATGCCATCATTGCATTCATGTTGAATCTAATTATGTCTTTCTTTCAGCATTTCAATGCTTCTTTGGCCAATCAATCCTTATGATTAATCCAGTATACGTATAATCCATTTTTTTTAATTTTAGGGTGTCCGCCAAAATTGATTTTTGACAGATGTTTAGATAATTTAAAATATTGTTATATCAAGTTTTAATTGGCGTATTACTGATTCTCGTTCGCAAAAATTTTCTAAATCTTCTTTTGAATTTTTTATTTCTTGAGTCATGTTGTATAATTGGATTAGATTGTATGCTAATGCATCTAGTTGAGTTTTTCTTCTGTTCTTATCATTCCGATGACTACTTCTTTTTCTATGTTGAATTGTTCTTTTAATATTCCAAATGGTCATTCAACACTTGTTCTTTTGGTGTATTCGTCTTTAAATTCTTGCTTTTCCATTTTTTTCATTCATTGCTTTTTGCATTTCTGAGCCGTATTCTGTGATGGTTCTGTGTGTTTGTGGGCTTGAACAACATTTATTTCGTGCTTTGCAGTTCTTACATGCATCGTAATTGTTGTATATTCTTTTTATTTTGTCTGGTTTTTCTGGATCTTTGTGTGGTTCTATGTACTTTCTAAAAAAGTGTAAATAGTTATTTTATGGACATTTAAATGCATCTAGTTTGTAATCGTATTCGAAATGGTCTTTGTGGTAGGGATTTGGATTTAATTTTTTTGATTTTTTCTTTGGATTGTTTTCTATTTGGTATTAATCCTTCTATTTTTTTATCTGCTAGGTATGATAAGCTTATTTGATTTAAGTATATTATATTTGCACTTATATATTTTGGAGTGGTTTGTATGTTTTGTATTGCTCTTTCTGCTATTGTTGGCAGTTCATAATGGTCAGTAGGGTTTTGTGTGACGTTTATTGCACAAATTAATTTGGTATCGTAATCGACTGCAGATTGAATATTATATGCAATTAAGTAGTTTCCTTTCTTACCTTTCATAAATCTTGCTTCAATGTCGTTTACTGGTATTGTATCTTGTCCTGTGAATGTAAATTGTGTTTCAATGCCATATAATAGTTCTATTTTATCTTCAACACTGATGTCTTTATTTTCAAGTATATTTTTAGCAGGCCTATGTAGTTTTTCAAGCTTTTTAAGGTCAACTGAGAGTCCACTGAAATAATCAAGCAATATTTGAGTTTCTTTTTTAGTGACGACATTGTTATTGGAATTGTATGCTTTTTTGACAGTTCCATCAACTGCAACATGATTAAAATCAGTTAATTTTAAATCTGACGCCTTTTTTAATGTCATTTTCAACAATACTTCAAAATAACATCCATATTCTCTTCTGTACCTTTGTATTGAGCGTTATGAGGTTTTTACTTCATCAGAAACGAATTTATATATCTCATGGTACTTTGCCATGTCTGCAATAACCATAGCACTAGCAATTTTAACATAGAAACAATAGGTAAAGAGTCTCTTCCTTTCTTTTTCTTGGGTTCTTTAATATTCAAAATTGGAAAAACTTCTTCAATAAAATCCACCACAAAACGAGAAATATGATTTCCAGGAACATCATAATCTAAAGTCCTGATGCTCAATTTACTCTGTTCCTTTAAAAAATTTCTTTTAACAATAAATAACAACACCAAAATAACTAATACCTAATATTAACTATGTACAATCAAGTATATAAACTTAACTATTATAAAAATACTCTAAATTAAATATGACATTCATTAATTAAATTAATTATTAAATAACCAAATAATTAATTGATAAAATAAAATTAGAAAAAATATAAATTGAATTCATTAAAAATAAGAAAAATTAAGTCAAAAATTTTTTGACAAAAAATCAAAAAATCAATTTTGGCGAACACCCTTTTGTAATATGTGTTCGCCTATTTAGGATATTATCAAAACTAATATATGCTATTTTAAACACAAATCTATATAGATGAGTGTTGGCAGAAATTATTTAATTTTGAACATTTTTAATTTCTCCTTTTTTTGATTTTGATAACCTGGTTTTTTTAAGTTTGTGATATGAACTGTATTGCACTTATAATTGAATATAAATCCATTTTATTCTCTTTAATGAGATTAAATAGTCTTATTAGGTTGTAGGATGCTACAATTGTGAACATTAGATTCTGTACTCTTTTTAAGCCAATTATGGGAATGTAATCGTAGTGATAAATTCTTTTGAAAGTTCCGTTGTGTGCTTCTACTGTCTTTGAGCGTAGTTTATAGTCTTTTATTCCGTCTTTAGTGGACATTAATCGTTCTACTTTGTATGTAACTTCGTGAACGTATCTTGTTATTGTTCTGTGGTTGGTTGTGTAGCAGGTTCCTTTGTATTTGCAATTTTTGCAGGCTTGATAGTTTGAATAGACTAATTTGATTTTATTTCCCCCTCCTTTTTCTTGTGGAGCACGATATGCTCCATCAAGGGTTAATTCTTCATTATTTGGACAAATGAAAACATTTTTATATTCATCAAAAACAAAATAATCTATAGCAAATGGATTGTCAGGTAGATTACCTGAATTCTCTCTATTTTGCTGTTTT
>NZ_CACWVY010000067.1 GCF_902764455.1 uncultured Methanobrevibacter sp. | reverse complement strand
AAATTGAAAGTTTATAATTGAACTTTATTTAAAATTAATGTAAAAAATTAGTAAAAAATTGAACTGTTATTAATAACTAATAATTTCCGCCAACACTCTGTACATGTAAAAAAAATGGGGGTAAACTTTTGAATAAATATAAGATATTTTTAATATTTCTTGTGTTATTTATATCAATGAGTGCAGTTTCTGCTGAAGGAAACCTTTCAGAATTAGAAATGGAAATTGATAAAAGTACTGATACTTTTGAAATAACACAAGATTATGCATATAGCCAAACAGATGATGGAAATTATACCAAAGGAGTTTATGTCAACAAAACAAACTTTGTAATTAATGGTAATGGACATACGATTGACGGACAAAATGAATCAAGACTTTTTAGAGTTGACGGTACAAATGTGACAGTGAACGATCTCGTTATAATAAATGGAAATGCTGAATATGGTGGAGGAATACTATCTCTCGGTAAAAATATAATTTTTAATAATATTACTTTTAAAAATGATTATGCTAGTAACAGAGGAGGCGGATTAGCTGCAGTAAAGACAGTTACCATCAATAACTCCACATTTATTGATAATGCTGCTCCGGAAGGTAATGCAATCTACAGTGAAGGAGCAACAATTAATATAGAAGGATCATATTTTAAAAGCACAAATACACTTCAAAAAGCTATGGTATATGGTTATCTTTCTGCAATAAGCATAAACAATTCAATATTTGCCAATTCAACCTCAAAATCTGCAACTGCAATATATAATGATAGAAAAACATATATTACCAATTCTCAGTTTATAAATTTAAATGCAACACTGAGTGCTGGCGCTATTGCAATAAAAGAATTAGATGAATTAGTTATAGAAAATTGTAGTTTTATAAACGTGACTTCAAGCAAAAATGCAGGTGCAGTATTTATTGATACAGCAGGATTTTTATATAACATTACTGGAACAAGTTTAATCAAAAATTGTGAATTTTTAAATTGTTCATCTGAATTTGGTGGAGCTTTAATCATTTTAAGTGGATATGGAGCTATAATTCAAAGTACTTTTAAGGATAACCGTGCAGTTTATGATGGTGGAGCAATTTATTTATCTAACGGTAAATACCAAATTGGAAATACACTTATCGAAAATAATAAATTAACATATGATGAAAAAGAACTTGTTCATGGTGGCGGAATATATGTCGACAGATCTATTTTAACCGCTTACAACAGCCATTTTATAGACAATGCCAAACATGGACTATACAGTTATGACAGTGATTTGAATATTACCGGATCACTATTTAAAAACAATGGCGAAGCTATTCACGGCGTTTTCCTTGAAACATATTATTTAAATAACACTTATATTAATAACACAAATTGTTTAAATGATACCAACTATAAAAGCATAGTTGCTGAAAAAGTAAAACAATTAGACCTATTAAACGACACAATTATCTTTTCAAAACTGCCTAAGAAATTTGACTTACGTGACTGGGGTTGGGTAAGTTCAGTTAAGAATCAGAATACAATGAATGCATGCTGGTCATTCGGTCCTGCTGCAGCAATGGAATCTGCATTGATTAAATATACTGGAATTGAATATGATTTTTCAGAAAATAATATTCAAAATAGTCTGTTAAAATACTCCAAATTTGGAAACAAGGAAATGCGAGAAGGCGGGGGAGATACACAAGTAATTACTTATGCTATAAATTGGCTTGGAATGCTTAATGAATTTGATGATGAATATGATGATATTGGAAAAATATCCCAATTTATCAGCAGCCCTGAAAATGTCCACATACAGGATGTGGTAATCATTAATCCTCGTAAAAATTTAACCGACAACAATGCAATAAAAGAAGCAGTATTAAAATATTGTGGATTAAGTGTAGGGATTCACTCCGAATTAGAAGCACCATATTATAATAAAAATACTTCTGCACAATACTTCTTCAAAACAGGAAGACCAAACCATACAGTTTTCCTTGTAGGATGGGATGATGCATATTCCGCTAAAAATTTCCTTGTAACTCCACCGGGCGATGGTGCATGGATTATAAAGAACAGTTATGGAACTGAACACGGAGATCAGGGATATGATTACATATCATATTATGATACAGGTTTTGCAACTTCTGATGTATCAACAGGATACATTTTTGAAAATAATGAGCCATATAATAAAAATTATCAAACAGATTTAGGCGGAACTATAAGATATTATGAATCAGACAAAGGAATTAACGTTTCTTATAAAAATAGTTATACTGCCCTAGATGATGATTTAATAGCTGCAGTTGGAACTTACTTCTTTGAAAATGGTGAGAAATATAACTTTAAAATTTATGTGAATAATGAATTAAAATTATCACAAAATGGAACCGCTCCATTTAAAGGTTATCACACCATTAAATTAGACAAAAACATCCCTATTGAAGAAAATGATAACTTTACAGTAGTAATGACAAAAAAATATGTTCCTATACTAGAAGATTCAAGACAATACTTTGAAAACAATACTTCATTTGCTGATTTTGGTAAAGGATTTTATGATTTAGGACCAAAAGATGAAACCGTATCATTGAAAGTTTATACTATTGATGCAGCAATATTAACTGAAGATTTAGTGAAAATCTATAAAAACGATTCACAATTTAAAGCAAATATTGGTGTTGCTAATCAAACTGTGACCTTTGAAATTAATGGCGGAAAATATGAAAGAACCAGTGATGCTAAAGGAATAGCTACAATGAATATTAACTTAAATCCCGGCAATTACAAAATCAAAACAACATTCAACGGAACAAGCGTTGAAAATAATATTAAGGTATTGCCTACATTGATTGGTGATGATTTGGTCAAATATTACAGAAATGAATCACAATTCTTCATTAAATTAATAGACGGTAAAGGAAATCCTGTAGCAGGTCAAACCATTAAAATGAATATTAATGGAGTCTTTTATGATCGCGTGACTGATGAAAATGGAATTGCCAAATTAAACATTAATTTAAACCCTGGCGAATACATATTAACCTCTATCGATCCATTAACAGGTCTTCAAATGTCATATACCATTAAAGTATTGCCGGTACTGACCGGTGAAGATTTAAACATGGTTTACAAGGAGGGATCCAAATTCAGTGCAACTCTTGTTAACGGTAAAGGAAATCCTAGATCTGGCGTTAACATAACATTCAATATTAATGGAGTGTTCTATAATCGTGCAACCGATGAAAACGGAATAGCAAGATTAAACATTAATTTAATGCCAGGAGAATATATTATAACAAGCCAATATGGTTCATCCATGACTTCAAACAAAATAACTATCGCTGCCAAAGAGGAATGAATAATCCCTCTAATTTTTTATTTTTTTAACCTCAAGGATACGAATATAGTTCACGACATTAAAAATTATAAAATTTTATAGGAACTTCAAGAGCCAATTTTTCCAATAACTTTTGTTATCAATTACTTGTTTAAATTCGTTTTCAAAGATATATTTTAATTGTTCAATACTTGTTATGAATTTTCTTGAAATTTTGGCTTTTATTGTTCTCCATACTTGTTCAATGGGATTATATTTTGGAGAATATGGAGGTAAATGAATTAGATCCATGTTTAAAAAATTGCATAATTCTGTGAAAGCAATTGCATGATGGACACTGTAGTTATCTAAGATTATTGCTATTGGTTTTTCTATAATTAATTGATGTTGTAAGTTTTTATCAAAAAAATAAGATAATATCATTGCTTTTTGAAGATTTTCGAGTACTTGATTTGATTTGGTTTTGAAATTTAAAGGATTTTTTACAAGTCTTTTGAATAATTTTTTGAATGTATTACTATTCTCAGATAACAGTTCTAAAGCTAACAATAGTTTTTCATAGTTTTTTTTAGTATTAACAGTATTTAAAATATTTTCTAATTCTAAATCTTTATTATATAATATTTTTTCTAATTTAGTCTTTAATTCATTGCTTTCAATATTTTGAATAGTGATGGTTATCATAAATTTCATCATTTCAAAGGTTTTTGTATTATCTAAGAATGATATAAATGATTTTCCATTAATTGCTTGTATTCCAAGTGCATTTATGGATAATCTTGTTGTTGGTTGTATTTTTATGTTTTTAGTGCCTTTTTTATTATAACATCTTTGGCTGTTATCCTGATTTTGGCAGTATGTTTGGTCTAAAAACACGACAGTGAAATTTTCTAAATCTAAATGTCGGGTGTTTTTTTTAACTGTTCTTCAGCATCTTTTGGCATTTTAGCATATATTTTGTAAGGTTTAGTGTATGTATAGTCTAATTTCTTCATTATGCGTTCTATACTTCGTAAACTATATTCTACCCCAAATAATGTTTCAATCAGATGTTTTACTTCTTTTGCAGTTTTTAAATTTTTTTCTTGAATAGTTTTGTCTAAAATTATATATTGTTCGTCTGTTAGTTTGGATTGACCTTTGGAACCTTTTTTTCTTCTTAATGCTTCCATTCCTCCATCATTCCATTGTTTTATCCAATTATATGCTGTTCCTTGACTAATTCCATGTTTATTTATGATATCATTTATTGGTTCATCATGTAAAACATCTAAAATTACATATAATTTATTTAAAACTCGCGTATCATTCTCCAACTTTTTAATTTCCGTTTGAATTTCAGAAATAATCCC
>NZ_CACWVY010000066.1 GCF_902764455.1 uncultured Methanobrevibacter sp. | reverse complement strand
CCACACGAGGTGTTTTAAAACGAATCTATCGCAGAGATCTAATTTGGAATGACAACCGAAAAAAGGATTTACAAAATCAACAAAGTTTTTGAAAGAGTCTTAATAATGACTCTTTCAAAAACTTAAATGATTTTTAGTAAATCGCATTGTCCTCGTCTCAATATTTTAGGTTTAAATTAATCTTTTTAAAATTCATTTATCTGTTTTAAATAGTTTTTTATGTTTTTTGGGAAGTTTTATTTTATAGTATCCACCAAAATTAATTTTTGTTTTTTCGTCAAAAAATTTTTTAGCCAATTTTTATTATTTTTACCATATTCATCCAAATTTCAATTTATTTTAATTATTATAATTTAATAATTTATTAAATCATTATTAAATTTTATATAGTTTTTATTTTTCTTTTTAATCAATTTTTAGATAGTTGAGTTTATATACTTGACTACATATATATTAAGTATAAATTGATGGAGTGTTGTTTTTTATGGTTAAAAGAAAATTAGATAAAAATCAGCCCAAATTAGTAATTAAGACATTTAATTGAATATTCTAGGCAATCATATTTCTCATTTTGTTGTAGAATTTGTTGAAGAAGTTTTTCCACTTTTAAATATCAAAGAACAAAAGAAAAATCAATACCAAAGATAATTTTGAATATACTTATGAATAAAATGCAAAGAGCAATGAACCAAAAAATGTATAAACAAGAATATAAAGACAAATACACCAAAAAATCAATCGTTAAAGGACCGCTCAAATATTCATTGAACAATTCCAAATAAAAAGAATTAGTCATAGAAGATAAAAACTGAAGAAAGAATAAACTAAACACATTACCATATAATTTAATACGACACACAATAGAAAAGAAACATAAAATACAACAGAACAATTAGAAGATTTCTGCGAAAGTACATCCATCAAAAACCAATTAAAACTCGATGTAACAATACTTAAAAAAAAAATCAACAAGCCAACCAAAATTCAATTTTAGCGAACACAACCACAAAAAAAAACAAAAAATCTGTCAAATTTAATTTGACAGAAAAATTAAAAATATATGTTCAAAACTTTATTAATAAATTCATCCCACAATATATTACATTGTACTGTTAATAGGATTCACTTCAAAATTCTTAAATTTTAAAGTATGCATTTGATGAGGTGTCCAAAATCCGAAATAAACCGTAGAACCATCAACGTTAGAATAATTAACTGTTTTTGTAACATTATTTCCATGAATGACATAATGGTCTGAATAAACATTAATGGAAATATGATACCATTTATTCAATGATCCATTAATCAACTCAAGCCCATTTCCATTTAAATATTCATTATTTGTCTTTTCAAAACTAAAGGGGTAATTATGAACCAGTCCATCAACTTGCAATAAATCAAACTGAACATTAGAATTCACTGGAATTTTGGTTCTTAACCTATCACTATGGTCGGTATCTTTAGAAAATATGGAACAATCAAGTGTACGAGTTAAAGATGATGTGGAAAGGTTAGTTAACTCCCAGATATCATTATGATTATCTGATGTGCCAATATCAAATTTATGTGGGTCTACATAAATATATTGTTCATATGTAAAAAATACCCCACCAACAACTAATATTAATATAATAATTAAAACTAAATACTTCTTTTGCATGAATCACACCACGCATATTTTTAAGATATAATATCTTAATAGTATTTTTGTCGTGCTATTAAAAATACATTACGATTAAGACACTATGCATGAGTACTGTTTTTTAGATTAATAGTAAATTTAAATGATTATTTAATTTTGTATATGCTGAATTTATTAACTGGCAACCATTCCACATGGACATTAATGACTTCAGAATTTTTAACATTTTTTGGCTTTGTAGAAATCCTAATTTTCATTGAATTTGAGTTAATCTGTAACTGTTGTAGATTATGTTTTTGAGTTTTGTTTCTTTGTTTGATAGTTGTAGACTTATGCTTCTGTTTGTTCCGTTGAATATTCTTTTTATTACGCTAAATATTGATTCTACATTGTTTCTTCTTGAGTAGATTTCTTGGTTGAATTTATTTTTGCTTTTTAATCGATAATGTCCTATTTTTGCTCTGGTTTTTAGTGGTATTTGATCTTCTGCTTTTGATTCTTCATTTATGCATTTTCTGATAAGTTCTGTATCGTATGCTCTATCTACTAGGATATATTTTGGATTATATTTCTTTATGTTCCTTATTGCTACAATTGCGAATCGAATATCGAATCTTGGACCTCTTTGAGCTGCGAAATGAAGTATTAATCTGCTGTCAACATCAATTGAAATATGGTTTTTTACATAGCTTTTTCTTTCTTTTCGCTTTATATTGCGTAATATTTGTCTGCATAGTCGTTAGTGAATCCAATTCCATCTAAAGCAATTATTTCACCATTGATTTGATGATTGATTAACATTTGTTTGTTTAAATCTTGCAATATTGATGTTGGTAATCATTGAAAGAATTTCTGGAGCGTTGTGTAATGTGGTACCTTTTTTAAGTGCAAATATTTCTGTATTTTATCAGATAATTCCAACAAATCTATTATTTGTCAGCATGTGCTCCGGGCGTAGATTTTCACTGCTAAAAGTGTGAATAATGAAGTGTAAATCTGAATAAATAATCAACAATTTATTTCAAGAGATTCTGAGTAATAATAAAAATAAAAATAGATTTCTAGAAATTTTTTGCGAAAATCAAATAGGATTTCTACAAAGCCATTTTTTAAAAAAATCTTATCTAAATCACAATTCATGAATAAATTCTAGCATTATTCTGTGATTATGAGGGGCAATATCAATTAAAATAAGATTCTGCATTAAACTAACCACAATATTTCTTTGAACATCCACTTAATTCAAAGAAATTTTTATAATTTTACACAAGATGAGACTTGAATGCATCCCTTTTGATACAAGACCCTATGACCTATTTAGTTTTCATTAATATGCTCCTATTTTTGGATAAATTCATGATTGCTTTTCATCGAGTATAAAAATCCCCCATTCTAATAGTATCATCTAAATAAAGAGTTGAATCTTCATGTAAAACAGTATTTTCAGTTGCAACAATAGAATGCACAACTTTAGGATCTATACGAATACTATCATTTTTTTGAAAAGTACTCTTTATGATCTTCAAACTCAATATAACTCGAACCAGATAAAATATACATAGTCTCATCTTTTTCATCGTGATAATGAAAAGATGATTGGAATCCCTCCTTACTGTATAACTCTTTAGTCAAGTATTTTTCAGTATATATTTATAATAACACTTTTCAATATTAGATTCAGGTGTCCGCCAAAATTGATTTTTGACGGATGTTTAGATATAATTTAAAATATTGTTACATCGAGTTTTAATTGGTGTATTACTGATTCTCGTTCGCAAAAATTTTCTAAATCTTCTTTTAAATTTTTTATTTATTGAGTCATGTTGTATAATCTGATTAGATTGTATGCTAATGCATATAAGTTGAGTTTTTCTTCTGTTCTTATCATTCCGATGACTACTTCTTTTTTATGTTGAACTGTTCTTTTAATATTCCAAATGGTCCTTCAACACTTGATCTTTTGGAGTATTCGTCTTTAAATTCTTGCTTTTCCATTTTTTCATTCATTGCTTTTTGCATTTCTGAACCGTATTCTGTGATGGTTCTGTGTGTTTGTGAACTTGAACAACATTTATTTCGCGCTTTGCAGTTATTACATGCACCGTAATTGTTGTATATTCTTTTTATTTTGCCTGGTTTTTCTGGATCTTTGTGTGGTTCTATGTATTTTCCAAAAAAGTGTAAATAGTTATTTTCTGGACATTTAAATGCATCTAGTTTGTAATCGTATTCGAAAGGGTCTTTGTGGTAGGGATTTGGATTTAATTTTCCGATTTTTTCTTTGGATTGTTTTCTATTTGGTATTAATCCTTCTATTTTTTTATCTGCTAGGTATGACAAGCTTATTTAATTTAAGTATATCGTATCCGCACTTATATATTTTGGAAGGGTTTGTATGTTTTGTATTGCACTTTCTGCAATTGTTGGCAGTTCATAATGGCCAGTAGGGTTTTGTGTGACGTTTATTGCACAAATTAATTTGGTATCGTAATCGACTTCAGATTGAATATTATATGCAATTAAGAAGTTTCCTTTCTTATCTTTCATAAATCTTGCTCCAATGTCGTTTACTGGTATTGTATCTTGTCCTGTGAAAGTAAATTGTGTTTCAATGTAATACAATAGTTCTATTTTATCTTCAACATCAATGTCTTTATTTTCGAGTATATTTTTAGCAGGTTTATGTAGTTTTTCAAGCTTTAGGGTCAATTGAGAGGCCGCTGAAATAATCAAGCAATGTTTGAGTTTCTTTTTTAGTGATGACATTGTTATTAGAATTGTATGCTTATTTGACAGTTCCCTCAACTACAACATGATTAAAATCAGTTAATTTTAAATCTGATGCCTTTTTTAATGTCATTTTCAACAATACTTCAAAATAACATCCATATTCTCTTCTGTACCTTTGTATTGAGTGTTCTGATGGTTTTACTCCATCAGAAACGAATCTATATAGCAATTTTAACATAGAAACAATAGGTAAAGAGTCTCTTCCTTTCTTTTTCTTGGGTTCTTTAATATTCAAAATTGGAAAAACTTCTTCAATAAAATCCGCCACAAAACGAGAAATATGATTTCCAGGAACATCATAACCTAAAGTCCTGATGCCCAATTTACTCTGTTCCTTTGCAAAATTTCTTTTAACCATAAATAACAACACCAAAATAACTAATACCTAATACAAACTATGTACAATTAAGTATATAAACTAAACTATTATAAAAATACTCTAAATTAAATAAAACATTCATAAATTAAATTAATTATTAAATAACTAAATAATTAATTGATAAAATAAAATTAGAAAAAATATAAATTGAATTCATTAAAAATAAGAAAAATTAAGTCAAAAATTTTGACAAAAAATCAAAAAATCAATTTTGGCGAACACCCATTCTTAAAAAAAAATAGTATCAAATAAATTCAGTTAATATATTATTTTAATTTAGAATGTGATTAATTCCTAAAATATACAAAAATAAAAAGTTTTTTTATTGAATTATATTAATTTTAAAGAATTTTTCATCATCTGTCAAAAAGTTAACTAACCGAGTATATTAGAATTTATTAGTTTTTTAATAATGTAATGGATTTTGGTGAAATCCAATTTGATTTTGCAAAAAAATTTTCATAAATTTTACTTTTTCTATTTTACTTTAAATTCATTAAAATAATAGGATAGATTAATAATTAAATTTACAGTTTAAATTTCAGATAACTTAAATAAATCCATTAGGAAAAAGATATTAACAATTTGTTAGGATTATGTGCTCCTACAAACTATAAATCAATATCTTCTAAAGCATCAATGAATTTATCCATCATTTCAATTTCACCAGTAGAGACTCGTAAACAATCACCTAAATTAGGGACATTTTTATAAACCTTAATTAAAATTTTTTTATCTTCTTTCATTTTTTTTACAATACAAGTAGCATCGAGATGTTTTGGTTTAATGAAAACAAAATTACCCTCTTTAGCACTTACAGTATATCCTTTTTCTCGTAAATTATCAATTAAATACTTTTTACCATTTAATTGTTTTTCAACGAGTTGATCAAGCATACCCTCTTTTTCAATAATTGCTTCAGCAAACGCCATTCCAAAAGCATTGACATTATGAGGAGTACATAATTTTTGAACGATTTCAATATCTTTTTTTTGGCCTACAACATATCCCAAACGTGCTCCAGCAAGAGAAAATACTTTAGAAAAAGTCCTTGTTAGTAATACATGCTCATTTTCTAAAGCATAATTTAGAAATGAGTTCGGATAAAAGTAAAAGTAAGCTTCATCTATTAATAAAGTGCATTCATGTTTTTTACAAGCAGTTAATATTTTATCCACATCTTCATAATTATATACATCCCCTACAGGATTATTTGGATTTAAAATGATTACTAAATCAATATCATCATTAATTGAATCAACAATATTATTTACATTCATTTCCAAATTTTCATCATAACAGACATGTACGCTTTCACGACCATACATTTCACAATATACATCATACATCGCGTATGACGGACTAACAGACAATATTTTACCTCCTGGCCGACTATATGCTTGTATAACATACCGAATCCCTTCTGCAGAACCATTTACAAGACAAATATTTTCAACTTCAACACCAATAAATTTGGCTAATTTCGTAGTGAACTCTAATTGCTCAGGATATTTTGCTACAAATTCAGGAGTAACTTTAGAAAGTACTTCATCAATAAAATCCTGAGATAATCCAACTGGATTTTCGTTTAAATCCATACGAAGATACCCTTCACGGGAGTTTTGATCAAAAATTCTAAATAAATTTTTAACATTTTCATTTATATAATACATATTATTTTCCTCCAACACCCATTAACCACTGAAATTTAAATACAAACTTTTCGGTTAATTTTCTTAAATAAAAATACAAATATTTTTCAAGTTTTAAAAACAAATAACTTTTTAGTTTTAATAGATAAAATTCATAACATTTTATTATTACTAAATAATAGATTAAACTATAATAAATTTAATATGAAATTCAAGGACATTACTAAAAATCATGATTAAAAACATTGCAAAAAATATTAATATATTTCATTGCTAACTTGTTCTAAAATTTCAACAATTTTAATTGATTCATCCTCAAAAACCCCCATAGATCTAATATTATTATTAGACAACATACTTAACATAGCTTTTAATAAATATTTAAAACCATTTCCTTCAAAATTTGTGTTATATACTTGAATATCATTTGAGTTAGGAGTATGAAGTTCAAAATTTTTACTCCTCCACCAATCCCCCCTCATGCGAATAGTGCCTTCAGTACCAATAATTTCTAATTGATTATCAACCCTAACTTTATTTCCAACATTAATCGTTGCATAACCTTTTGGATAAGCAAAGTTCATTGTTGCAAATTCTATATTATTTTTATATTTAGTAACTTGATACTCAAATTTTTTATAATCCAACCCCATAACTTTTAACATGACTAAAATACTAGATGTACTTAATTCATAAAATAAATTTGAACGATTAACATCATTTTTTGAAACAGAACAATTAATGCTTAAAATTTCTCCCAAAAATCCTCCTTGTGCCATCCATAACAATTGATTGAAAATATGAATGTAAACCATTTTAATATTTTCTATTAAAATTACATTATTTTCTTTAGCTAACTTGAGTAATAGTTTATATTGTTCGGAATTAAATGTTGCGGGAGGGTCATAAATAACATGTTTTTTAGAGTTTAGTGCACGAATAATATAATCAAATCTTTGTTCGATGGAACATCTGACAAAAATAATATCTGAATATTCAATCAATTGTTCATATGACTCACATATATTCTCAACATGATATTTTTCTTGAAAATTATCTAAAATTTTTTCATCTTTGCAGAATATGTTTTTGACACAAAAATTATTAACCAATTTTGATTCATTAGTTAATTGATTATCATCTGAATCAAAAACAATCCCAATATTATACTGATCAAATCTATCTTCCCTAATTTGAGTACTGGAAATACCCTTTGTTCTTTCTAAATACACTACATTACAATAACGGGACAAATGGTCAAATTTTCCTTTCCAATCATCACCGATTACAAAAGAATCTATATCATATTTGATAATATCTCCAATTTTCTGACCAATATATTCTTCAACAATTATCTCATCTGCAAAACCAGTATTTTTAACATTTTCAATTCTAGTCGCTAATGAATCATGAACATTCAATTTTCCACGCCCAATATCATAAGTTTCACCAGTAACCCCTACAATCAAATAATCTCCATATTTCTTAGCCCTTTTTAAAATATTATAGTGGCCTTTATGAAAGAGGTCAAATGTTCCATAAGTGATTACTCTTTTCATAAAACCATCCCCATACATTCTTGAACATTATATTTTGAACCAATATAACTCATTTTAATTTTCATTACCATTCCTCAAAAACATGATTAATTAATATTAATTAAATAATTTTCCTAAAAACTCTTATATATTTCAAGTGATTACATACAATACAATATGCATCTTATTTAAATATTAATTATACCAGATTATTAAAATTAACTATTAACTAATTAACGACTATTAGTAACATATAAAATCTGCTAATAAATAACATTTATATTATTATTTATTTCAAAAATTAACTACTTTAAATAGAACATATTTTTCAAAAATATATCTACTTCATACATTATTATCTTTTAACTTATTAGTAATCATTTTTAAAGAAATTTTTAGAAACTGAAAACATTAACTAATTTAATATTAAAGACTCTTTCAAAAACTTTGTTGATTTGAAATTTTTTGATGAAAATTAGTATTGAATTTTTATTTTTGTTTAAAAATAGTTAAATTTAATAAATAGTGGA
>NZ_CACWVY010000065.1 GCF_902764455.1 uncultured Methanobrevibacter sp. | reverse complement strand
CCGCCTATTTATTAAATTTAACTATTTTTAGATAAAATTAAAAATTCACAACTAATTTTCATCAAAAAATTTCAAATCAACAAAGTTTTTGAAAGAGTCAATTATGAGGCGAGATAAAATACTTTGTAGCTATTGTTAGTGATAAATATCATGAGATAGCTAGTGAATTTCCATAAAACATTAACACCCGCCATCACCAATTCAAAACTTAATTTCTGAAACCCGTTCAGTATATCATCATATCTAATATACATTAGAAAATTTAATAGAAGCATATTTAATAGTTTCTTAACTAATATATGTGTGTATGAAAATAAATAAATTAATTGTTTTAAGTTTGATTTTGCTGATATTATTCACATTATCAGCAGTATCTGCAGAAAAAAACATAACGAACTTTACAAGTAATGGGGATTTATTAACCTCAGATTCACCAAATGCTAACTTCAATGATTTAAATAAAGACATAAATGAAAGTACAAATGAATTAAAACTTACTCATGACTATGTCTACGATGAAGGCAATGACATCAATTTCACAGATGGAATTAATGTCTCCAAAAGCAACTTCCTTTTGGACGGTAACGGATATAGTATTGACGGGAACGGAAAAGCGAGAATATTTAATATAATTGGGAACAATGTCACTCTAAAAAATTTGATAATCAAAAATGCATTAAATGGTGCAGTATCTTTCGTTCAGCCAAATGCAGAGTATTATCTGGACAATGTCACCATTCAAAACTCATCCTCCAAATATGCTTCTGGTGGAATTGAACTAAATGCTACTAATTTGGTTGTAAACAATTCAAAATTTATTTCAAATACGGGTACTGACAGTTCAGACATTTTTTTCAACGAAAAGTGTAATGTGATTGTTGTAAATTCCACTTTTGAAGGTGGAATCGAGTCAAAATGGTCACATATTTATTTTTCTGGCGGAGCATTGATTGTTGACAGTTCTACTTTTGCAAATTCATGTTCAAGCTATGCCAATGCAATTTATGGGGAAAATGGTAGGGTGACTGTACGTAACACTAAATTCAGGAATCTTACTGTTTTGAATAGTGCTGGTGCAATTGGCGTTAAATATGCGGTTAATTTAACTGTTGAGGATTGTGAATTTACAAATATCACTTCAGGTAAGGATGGTGGGGTGATTTTTGCTGATATTAATCCGGGTTATGTGACAATCGCCAACTCAAAATTCCATGGTTGTTTTGCGGCATTTGGAGGTGCCGTAATGCAGCTTAGAGCTGAATTAAATATCATTAACTCAACTTTCGAAGATAATATTGCAATGTATGATGGTGGAGTATTATGGACATCATATGCTAACGTATCCATTGAAAATTCCACATTCAAGAGAAATAATGTTGTTAAAGAAGATTTGGAAATTGGGGGAGTATTGTACTTTGATAAAGGAAACATATTAATCAAGGGTTCAACTTTCATTGACAATCACGGATCAAACAAAGGGGATGCGGTATTCACCTATGATTCCAAACTCACATTACAAAACAACACCTTCAAAGATAACGGAAATGCCCTATACTCAGTATTCTCAACACAAGACATTGCCGAAGACAATAAATTCAATAATGATTTGGTTTCTGTTAACAACACATTTTATGCAACAATTGTGGTAAACGACGGAATAGAATTAACACTGATTAATAACACTCCTTATAAATTTGACACATTGCCTCCCAAATTCAATTTAAAGGATTATGGATTAGTGGGTCCTGTCAGAGACCAGGGTAATATGGGTGCCTGCTGGACATTTGCAACATCCGGTGCTTTAGAATCAGCATTGCTTAAAGCAACCGGAAAATTATATAATTTTTCACAGGACAATATTCAAAATACAATGCTTCAATATTCAATTTATGGAGTTGATGGAATTTTAGAAGGTGCACAACAATCCACAGGTGTCGGATATCTTGTAAACTGGTACGGTCCATATCCAACCGATCTGGATAGATATGATGAGCTTGGAAAAGTATCCACTCATATCAACATGGCAAATGAAAGTATACATGTTCAGGACGTAGTGTTCTTCCCGGCTCGTCAAAATGCAACAGACAATTATATCTTTAAAAAAGCATTAATGGACTACGGAGCATTTCTAGTGGCAATTTATTCAGGTGAGAGTTCAAAATATTATAACGAAACATCTGCTGCACGTTATTACAATGGAACTAAAGGTATAAATCATGCGGTAACTCTTGTTGGTTGGGATGATAATTATCCTGCAAGTAATTTCCTAAATCCACCTTCTGGTGATGGTGCATGGATTATTAAAAACAGCTGGGGTACAGACTGGGGAGATGAAGGCTATTTCTACCTGTCATATTATGATACCTCATTCAATACTCAAAACCCTCAGCAGTATCCATACTATGCGGCTTACTTATTTAACAACACTGTTCCATACAATAAGAATTATCAAACAGATGCAGGACAGTTAAATAACTTTGTAGATCAATACAAGTACTTCTCAAATACCTACACTGCTCTTGAAGATGATTTAATTGCAGCCGTGGGTACTTACTTTGATAGTGAGGGAGTTGATTATGAATTTGATATTTATGTTAATGGAGTGTTAAAACACACACAAAATGGCGTAAGCCCATTTGCAGGTTATCATACCATCAAATTAACACAATACATTCCAATTTCAGCAAATGTTACTTTTAAAGTTGTATTCAAAAATAGTTCTCTACCTTTCGAATATAATTCAAGACATCATCATAAGGAAAACGTTTCATTTGGAAGTGTGGATGGTGTCAATTGGGAAGATCTTGCTAAAGATAATGTAACAGCAATATTGAAAGTCTACACTGTCGCTAAACCTGTAGTTCCATCAAAACCGGTTATCACAGGCAATAAGGATGTTGTCATGCTTTACTCAGCTGGCACCTCTTATAAGGTTCGTGTAACTATCGACGGCAGGGCTGTAGTCGGTGAATACGTAACCTTCAAATTCAACGGTGCCACCAAAAAGGTTAAAACCGACAGCAAAGGTTATGCAACTTATAAAATACCTACTGTTAAACCAAAATCAAGTAAATACGCAATCACTGCAACATATAAAGATGTAACTGTTAAAAACAAGGTTAAAGTGAACAGCATTGTTGTTGCTAAAAACCTTAAGGCTAAAAAATCTGCAAAAGTCCTTAAAATCAAAGTGACCTTGAAAAAGGTCAACAAGAAATACATTAAAGGCAAATACGTAACCTTGAAATTCAAAGGCAAAACCTATAAGGTAAAAACCAGCAAGAAAGGTGTTGCAATTTTCAAAATCAAAAAGAATGTGCTTAAAAAACTTAAAGTTGGTAAAAAATACTCCTATAAGGTTTCTTATGGTAAAGATGCTGTAAGCAAAAAAATAACCGTTAAAAAATAGGGATTATATTTTTCCCTATTTCTTTTTTTACTAGGGGTTTTCAGATAATCTCTATTTCCATATTTTGATTTTATTCCATTAACATTCCAAGAGATTATTTTCATAACCTCCAATCCTTCTAATTAATTGTACATATGATAATAAATTCTATTGTAAGTTGATTAACATCAATGGTAGCCATCACCAATTCAAAACTTATTTTTTGAACCCCATTCATATAGAATAAATTTGCGTTGGCTAAACAATAAGCTTGAGTAGTTTTTTTGGAAACTGACACCAGCCGTTGTGAGAAGAAAGGAGTGAGCAATCACTCCGACTTATCAGACAACTAGTAAAATATCCTTGCGACAATTATATTCAAAGCCATCGATTAAAAGATGGATGATGTATCTCAATTTAAGAATCATCCTCCTGAAGGGTTTCCGGAATCTCGCCAAACCAGTTGCTTCTCTTTCCGATGTAATAAAGTAAGATACCAAAAATTACAGTACTCATGGTTGAAATTATTAAATCAGACATTACTATTGTTGAGGTTGTGGATTGAATTCCGAACATGACCAGTAAGCTGAAGGATAAGTTATTTGCAGTATGGAATGCGGAACTGACTTCCAGACCATTGGCTTTCCATGCTAAAAATCCCATTACTAAACCTGAAATTATTATCCCAATGTTTCCTATACCATTGTATCCGTGGGTGAATCCAAAGATTATGGCTTGGAGAATGATTGCCAATAATGGTATGTTAAACCATGACCCTAAGGTTTGCATAAGAAGTCCACGGAACACGTATTCTTCAGCAATACATTGTAGTGGCACTACAATTAGGAGGATTATAAAAAACAGTATTGTAAAATGATAATTTCCCCCATTACCCAGTATTACGGATTCAATAATTCCAACGACAAGGAATAAAATAAACGGGATTATAAATGCCTTGAGATAGAGTTGGGTGTTCCATCCTCCACGTGAAGAGGAGTATGAGGAAAACGGTCTGTCCTTAACAATTTTAGTTGCAAGGTACAAAGATGGAATCATGATGGCTATTGCCAAATGAGAATAGATTTCGCCTATCTCGGAGTTCATGACTTCATATCTTCCATGCAGGAGTTGGACCATAATGTTTTCTCCACATATTGCATAGAAAACGGCAATTAATAGTAGGTTGAGTATTAAAAATATTATTGCACCTATTATGAAAACAAGTATAGGTGTGTACCATCTGTATTTTTCAAAAGTTCTTGGAAATGTTATATATTCTGAAATCTCTTTAACTGTCATATGGACATATTTCTATTTATTTGCATATAATGTTATAGAGGAATAATATGTTTTATAGGTGTTTTTGTGAAAATTATTCGTTAGATAAAATCTGATTTTTCAAGAATTTCAGTGACTGCCAAATATTAAATTATATCTCAAGTATTTCGATTCACAAAAGACTGATAAACAAACCATCAATGATGCAAGTAAATGTAAAGGCTCCAACTGTGTGGACTGGGGAGTTTTATGATGGCTTTAGCAACGGATGCTTCATTATTCTATGTTCCTGCTGAAGGCCAAAATAATGCATCTGGTATTATTTCAACTGGTGAGACATTAGGTTCATCATTGGGTACAGCAATCATTGGAATAATTCTAATTCTTGGAGTTATGGGCGGTATTAGTACTGCAGTCGATACCTATGCGCCGGATTATTCCGGAGATGAGCAATTCCATCAGGCTGTCTATGATTACTTCCAAAAATTAGACACTATAGAGGGACAAGACAGTATTGTTGTGAATACTGCAGATATAATTATTCAGAATGCAATGGCCTCCGTAATGTATGGATTAGCCATCGTGTTAGCAGCTATTTTAATTCTAACGCTGCGATTAAAAAATATAAATATTAAAAAACAATGAGAGACAATCTCTCATTTCCTTTTTTTTTTAAATGCTTTGGGTGTTGGCAGAAACTATTGAGTTTTGATTTAATAGTATAGAATAAATTTCACTAAAAGTAGTAGATATTTTTGAAGTGTGTTATACCAACAGCAACATGAAGCTAGTCAAAAAGAACCAAAAGTTGCATAATCATAATTGGCCATTGCTAATTGGGGAAGTTAAAGATGATGATGTTGTAAACGAGGTTAGGGAACCTAGCTATATTGATGTACAATCTAAGTTGTTTTAAATACTTCTAAATGGATATATTCCATTTTTTTCATAACTGTTCTTAAGCCAGTATGTGAAAATAGGGTCTGTAATTTGATATTTGTCATTTGCATATTCAATTAAATCGTAATCTAGAAGGCGATTTAGTGGTCTGTTTAGTGATCCGCTGGTTACTTTGAGGTAATTTGCTACTTCTATTCTTTTTTTTGGATTTTCAAGTAGTGAAATTATGATTTTTTGTTCTTGAAATGTTAATTTAGACCACATGTATATGAAATGGATAGCGAGATAATCAATTGAATCCTTGAATAATTCAATGATATTATTTTCAGTTAAGGTTATGTTTTCGGGAAGATATTTTGCAAATATATTGATGTAATATGGAATTCCACGTGTACATTTGTAAAATCTTTCAAATCCATCATCATCGAGCTGTATGTTTCTTGTCATTGATTTAATATAGTTTTCAGTGGTTTGTTTTGAAAATGGTTGAATTTCAATTGTCAGCATCCTTCCTCCAAATGCTCCTTGATTTCCATTCAAATCATTTATTAAACTATCTTTTAAGCTCATGCTTCCGCAAAATAGGTATGCAACATTTTTTTGTGTTTGGATGAAACTGCGCATGTACCATAAAAATCCATTCAGTTCATCACCTAAATCTTTCATTAATTGGATTTCATCAATGAATATGAAAACGCCTTTTAGTTTATCAGTATTGTCTTCATAAATTTTTTGAGGTAATTCCATTACAAATTCAGCTAATTTTTCGTAATTGTCTTCGCTTTCGAATATTGGAATTGGAATGTGTTCATAGGATAAAAGTTTATCTATTTTGAAATTTTTTGTTTTAAAATATTTTTCTATTTGCTTGTTAATCGTTTTTAAGCCAAGTTCTTTGGATGATTTGATAATTGTGTCATAAATTATTTTAATTATGCTTGCTCTTGTGAGGTTTTTTTGTTGGTATGCATCGCTTCTGGATAAATCGATGTCTACAACTAAATATTCTCTTTTGAATTTATTTTTGATTTTTTTGATAAGTGCTGTTTTTCCAACCCCTCTAATCCCTGTTAGGAGTATTGTAGGCGAAGAGTTGAATTCAGTGCTGATTAATAAGTTTGATAATATGTTGATTTCATCTGTTCGGTTGAAAAATTGTGTTTCGGTTAAATTTGCATCAGTTATGCTTGCAATTTCATCCATTTGTTTCCCTCATATAATGTATTTTTCATTATATAATGTCATATATTGTATTTTGAATTATATAATTAATTTTTCATTATGTGTTGTAATATAATGTATTTTTCATTATATATAATATTGATTATTTTTTTTAAATATGAAACAAAATTCCCTAAGTAGTGGATAATTCCGCTACTTTTTTACTATTATTTGCTCGTATCATATCAAACAAAAATCAAAATTGTAATAAATAATTTAAAGAGTGTTACGCAAACAGCAACATGAAACTGGTCAAAAAGAATCAAAAGTTGCATAATCCGGATTATCCATTGCTGATTGGTGAGGTTAAAGATGATGATGTTGTAGATAAGGTTAATGAACCCAGTTTTATTGATTCACAACGAAGATTAATGTAATGGCTAAATTTTTCTTCTTAATTCATAGGAGATATATTCGTGGCACAGTGATGGAAAATTTTTTTTAATGTTAAAACTAATTTAGTATTATGAAAAAGTTTTTAAGTGTTGCATTAAAATTCCAATGGAAAACAATAATAATCATTTTTGCATTACTCATTATTCAGACATTTTTTCAAATGGAGATAATTGATTTGTTCAGCACTGC
>NZ_CACWVY010000064.1 GCF_902764455.1 uncultured Methanobrevibacter sp. | reverse complement strand
TACTGTAATTTTCTTTGAGAAACTTTAATTTATCCATATCACTTTCCTGTTTTGATATTTTAGAGGATGTCACAGGTAAAATTGCGCCATAGTAATTGTTTTCGCCAGTATAGTTAGGACAGGCTTCTAAACAGCACCCGCACATCAGACATTGTGATGCTTCATATTCAAATTCTAGATTATCCTGATTAATACGTGATTCTTCTTCAAGCCATTGGCGGGAATTTTTAATGTTTTCAAACATTGAGGTTCTATCGACAACCAAGTCGTTTACAACAGGAAACTTGCTTAAGGGTTCTATTGTAATCTTATGCATTTTTTTGGTTGTTGCTTCTTCATTCACAAATGTTTTGCATGCAAGCTTTGGCAAACCATTTATTATCATTGAACAACTTCCGCACAGTCCTTGAAGGCAACTGGACATGTTTCACATTGATTCTTTCTAATAGAGTAGTTACCGGAATGTTGAGATTGCCTTCATAAGTATATTCCTTCATGCCTTTTGAGGTTTTTATAATTACGGTTATTGACTCCATTTTTACCAGCTCATTCTCTCCTCTGTATCGTTGAATGTAATTTTTAATTCATCATTGTCAAATGATATCACGGTTGTTTTTAGGTATTCCTCATTTGTTTCGGGATAATCTAATCTTTGATGTGCGCCTCTGCTTTCTTTCCTTGCTAATGCTGATGATAGCATTGCTTTTGCAATATCTATCAGTGATTTTAATAAAATGTAATCATAATAGCACCCATGGCTGTTTACATGAATTGTTTCAAGGGAATCCAGTTTATTCAATCCTTCTTTTAGTTCACTTTCCGTTCTGTAAATCCCCATGGTTCTGTTCATTATATTTGCAATTTCTTCTTCAATTTCATATGATGAAATGTTGTTGGCCTCTTTTTGCAGTTCCTTCCAATTTTCATAGGCGTCATATTCGTAGTTTAATATTTCATATTCTTCAAAACTATTATTTTCACATGAAATTTCTTCCAATTGATCAGCCACTACCCATCCACCGTGTATGGCTCCAAGCAATGAATTTCCTCCAAGACGGTTGGCGCCGTGGTACTGTGAAGAGCATTCTCCAATAGCGAATAAATTCCTAATATTGGTTTTATGAGCATCGTCTGTACGTATGCCTCCCATGAAGTAATGGACGCCCGGATAAACTGGAATTGGCTCACGAGTAGGGTCAAGATTTAAATAGTTCATACAAACATCATAAACCTCATCAAGCTTAGTTTTGACGGTTTTTTCATCCAAGTGAGTTAAATCCAAATAAACCTTATTTTCACCATCAATTCCCATGTTATCTTCATGACATACTCGGTATATGCTTCGAGATACAACATCGCGAGGCATTAAAGCACCCTGTTCAGGATACCATTCTTCCATGAAATACCATTTTTCACCATTGCGCAAAGTATATAATCTACCACCTTCTCCACGGGCGGCTTCAGTAATGAGCATTCTTTTAACAGGGGTTTCTATGGTTGTTGGATGGTACTGTATCATTTCCATATTGGCTAATTCAATACCCTGATGCAATAATTTCCCACTTACAAATCCATCATTGTGCAGGGATCCGCTGATTTTTCCAAAAACCTTATTCATGCCGCCGGATGCTATAACAACAAAATCAGCATAAAAATCTCTTATTTCCTCTGTATTTTCATTAATCATAACCACGCCACGACAGACTTTATTATCGTCCAATATCAATGATAAGAATCTCCAACCGATGTATCTTTTAATTTTTTCTTTATATTCCCATTTCCTGCATTCAGTGTTGATTGCTGTTAGAATCTGTTTTCCTGTTCTTGCACCGGCATAAGCTGTTCTCATCTTCTTTTGGCCACCAAAGTACCTGACATCCACATTGCCGTCGTCATCTCTTGTGAAACTTGTTCCAAGTTTGCTTAACCAATCAATTATTTCTGGGGCATCATTTGTTAGTTTTTCCACGGCATTATGGTTGTTGATATGTTGTCCTGCATTAATGGTGTCTGTATAATGTTCATTTACAGAGTCATCTTCTCCTTTAGTGTTTAATGCGGCATTTATTCCGCCCATTGCCATTACTGATTGGGATCGTTCTGAATGCGCCGGTGAAAATAATTTCACGTGCATATTTTTGTTGGCGGATTTTACGCTACAGGTCAGTCCTGCAAGACCTGCACCAATCACTATAATTTCTTTTACCATAAAATCAACTCTTTCATAGAATATAATATGATAGTTCTGTTAGGAACAATAATGTGAATATTATAATTAACAGGATTCTGATAACTTTCCTGCATTTGTCATAATCATTTTTTTCAACTAAAAATCCAAATGAGACCAATAATCGTGGAATGCTTATTTGCAAATGGATGAATAATGTTATAAAGAATAATGTGTCGATTGTTAGATGAGTAATTTGCCAATTAAAATTTGGAATATATGCTGGAAGATAAATGTATGATAAAACATGTGCTACAATAAAGATGATTATAAATATCCCACTGATTGCCTGAACTATCGTATCCTTATTGATATTGGCATATACATGTATTTTTCGCTGTTTAATCTTGTCTTTGATGAATAGATATAGACTTATAATTATATGGGCTATAACAAAGAATAATAGTACTTCACCGGTTACAATAGTATTTGGAGTGTATTCAATTAATCCAGCTAGTAACAATCCTGTTAATAAAGCATGAGATACAAGTATTAAAATTATTATTATGACTAATAGTGAATTTAATTTTCTTAATTGAAACATTGTTAATTATTTATTGTCATGTTAATTAATTAATTTTTGTATTCATGATGTAGTCTCTTAAAATTAGCAATATTTAATAGATATCTAGTCAAACAGTTATTCTTTTTTATCAGAGTTTATTAGTTCAAATCGATAAGGTTGCGAACTATATCACCATTTTATACGAATTATTCGTATTATTTTAGTGTTTTCTTTATATGAAATTGTTTTTAAAAATTAGTTTTGAATCTTTATATTTGGATTCTCTTTCTATCATATTAAGTTGATATTGTAACATTTTTTGCTAATACAATAAATAAGAGGGTAAACATGGTAATTTCATAAGGTCATACACTTGTAGGTGCAAGGAAGAGTGGTGGAATAGTTATACAGAATACAACGGCGAAACTGATCTTGCATCATAATTTATCTACTAATCTAGACCACACGGATAATGGATAATGAACTGATATCTGCATTGGAATCGTGAAAGTAGGTGGAACATATCATTACTAATGTTAGAATAATTCCAACTATTGATTTGTTGGTTATTAAAGAAATTCCATGTGCTATTTTCGATGCCATGTAATATATTTTTGATTTCAATTTAGTTAAATATAACTAATTAATTATAAAAATGAAAAGGTTTTTGGAGGCAGATAAATAATATTGTCTCTTTTTTCAATTGTAGTGGTTGTATTTGAAATTATTATTCCATAATCTGCATTGTAGCGTTCAATTGCTGAAGAAATTTGTCTTTTCTTTTTTTTACCCATGCTCACTTCTATTGGTATTGCCTTTTGGAATTCCCCTTGAATTATAAAATCAACATTTGTCTTGTCTTCTGGATCATAATAAAGCGTGAAATAGTTTCCATCTTCATTGCTTAGATAGAATAATGTTGATGCAACGAGATTTTCCATCAAAACTCCAAGATATGCTTTTTTGTTCAAATTCAGATTGCCTATAGATGAGGTTAAGATGTGCTTTATGCTGGATGTTGCAAAGAAATACTCCCATGATTTTATGGATCTTTTAGGTGATGCAATATGAGGTTCACAATGGAATATCAATTGGGTTTTTTCTAAAATGTCAAGAATGTTTCGAATGTTTCCTTTTGAAGTTCCAAGATATGTTCCCATCTTTTCCTGAGAAATGTCTCCCGGCTTTTGAAGAGCCAAAAATCTCAATAGCCGATTGGCATGTGTTTGGCTGTCTGAAGTTATTGAAGATATTGTTCCCATATCATGGGATATAACTTTTTTAACCATTCCTGTGATATTTTTACAGATTATATAGGGATTGGTTTCAAATAATGATGTTGGAAAACCTCCATATTTCAAGTATTCATCCCAATCGATTGTGGAATATCCTTTTAAGTTAATTAAATCCTGATTTATTTGTTGTTCGCATATGATGGCATCTTCAACTTCACCAGCAAATATTAACTTTTTAAGGGAAGCTGAAGTATTGCCTGCATTGTAATTGTATTTTAATTTTAGGTGTTGGCTGTAGTTTAGCGGTGTTATATTCTGTTTAAGCAATCTTCTTGCGGAATCTGCATCGTATTCAAGGTTTAATGCTGATGAACCTGTAAAAATCATGAATATGTTCTTGGTTTTGTCAAATATTAATTTTCCAGATAATGCCCAGTTTTTATCATATTGTGATTCATCGATAAGTAAAAATATCTTTTTATCCAATCTTCTTAATGTAGTGTTGTGATATGTTTCTAAAAATTGCTTAACAACATCAATGATTTTGAAATCAATTACGTCATTTAAGTTTTCACAAGAAATGAACAATATTTGGTTCGGATTGATGTTTTTGGATTTGAATAGGTATTCATAGGTTTGATATAATAATGTTGTTTTTCCTACACCTCTTAATCCTGGAAGTGCAAAATATCGATTAGGGGTTGTTTTTTCTAAAAACTCATTAATATGATGTTTAATAAAATCAAACTATTTTCTATATTCGAAATTTCTGCCATTTAAAGTTAATTCATTATTTAAAATATTTGGAATGTCAGATAATTCTTCTTTAATGTAATCGCTGATAATTTCCTCTTTATCATACATATAAAATCACATCTGGAAAAAATATTTAATTACTTGGTTAAATATTTGACCATATAATATATAAATATGCGGTCAGATAATTGACCAATATATTCTTGCTATAATTAACAATATAAACTTCATTAACAATAAACATTTGCCATCTGCGACTCTATGAAAAAACATAACTGTGATTGTGGAAAAATAGTTAGACAATTCAGATAATATTGAATTTTTATTTATATTTGCATTTCAAAAATTTTATAATTAGCAGAAAATAAATTTTTTATTAGAGTTTTGTGGTTCAAATCGATAAGGTTGCGAACTATATCATACGTTTTATACGAATTATTCGTATTTTTCACATGCTTCTATATGGATAGATTCCCTTTTCACCATCTTTTGAGAATTGGTTCGGAAATTTCGTATAATCCATCATTTAGTATTATAAGGCCTTGATTTTGAAGATTATTTAGATAGTTGCTTAATGACCCTGTTGATATTCCAAATTCATTTGCTATGTCTATTCTGCGCAGGGGCCTTTCAAGCAGGATAATGATTATTGTCTGCTCTCTAAATGATAATCTTGTCCATATATTTATTAAATGTGAACTTATGGCCTGAATTTTTTTATCAAATTGAATTTTTATGGCATAATCATCTAATTGTTGATTGATTGGCAATAGTGCTGCGAAGATATTAACGTATGAAGGGATTCCTGATGTGCATTTGTAAAATCTGTCAAAACCGTCATCAGTAAATTTTATGTAGGGGGCCTTTTCAGATAAATAATTCCTAACGGTTTCTTTTTCAAATGGATTTAGGTGCATTGAAATCATTCTTCCACCAAAGGCTCCATTTTGACTTGCAATTTCGGAGATTAATTTATCCTGCATGCTCATTGATCCAGAAAATATGTATGCAACATTTCTTTGATTTTGAATATAACTTCTCAATTTCCATAAAAATGATTCTCTGTAGTCATTTAATTCTCTTATGAGTTGAAATTCATCGATGAAAATTAAGACACCTTTTATTTTGTTGTGATTTTTCTCATATATTTTTTCGGGCAAATCCAATACAAAATCCATAAGCTTTTCTTCGTTTGTCTCTTTTGAAAAAACCGGTAGGGGTATTTTGTCAATTTGTATGAATTCTTTGATTTTAAAGTCATTTGATTTAAAATATTTTTCTATTTGCTTATCTAGT
>NZ_CACWVY010000063.1 GCF_902764455.1 uncultured Methanobrevibacter sp. | reverse complement strand
ATATGGAGATTATATTGATTCTATTTTTGATGAATTAAAACATAAAGTAGATGAATGTAAAAGTATTGCTATTTTATTTGGTGGCCCTTATTCTTCAATCGAGGAAGATGTTTCTAATGCTAACTGGGATTTATTTAAAGTAAATACAATTCCGGATCAAGGAACTGAAACTGTTCGGACTGAAGAGGCAGTTGTCGCTACGCTTTCTTTATTCAACTTTATGAGATTTTAATTCTCTTGATTTATTAGTCTTATCACGCTAATAGATAACTTGCTCAACTTTTTATACATTAATGTTTTTAGGGCTCTCCTAAAAATTTACTTAGCGCAGAATGATTTATACATTGAATATATTCTTCATTGTGCTTCAATTGACATTAACTCAATGGAATATATTAAAATTTAATATTTATCTAGTTGTAATCTTTTTTACAGCTATTTATTATTTCGATGAGGTTATATTTTATATAATTCTTATCAACTTGTGTAATGGCTATTTATTTAGCTGTTAGACACTAAAAAATTAAATATAATTGAAAAATAAGGAAAAATATTAATAAGGAGGTTAAATTAAATGGTAAGACATCATCAGCCAAGAAAAGGGTCTGTTGCATTTAGTCCAAGAAAAAGAGCAGCAAAAGAAACCCCTAGAGTAAAATCTTGGCCACAAATGGATGAACCAAAATTACTCGGCCTCGCAGGTTATAAAGTGGGTATGACTCACGCTTTAATCACTGATACTGATAAAAACTCTCCTACCAATGGTATGGAAGTTTTCACTCCAGTAACTGTATTGGAAGTACCTCCGGTCGTAGTAATGGGAATTAGAGCTTATGAAAAAACTTCTCGTGGTTTGAAAGTTATCACCGAAGTACTTGCAGACAATTTAGATCAAGAACTTTCAAGGAAAATTTCTCTTCCGAAAGAATACAATAAATCTGAAGCTATTGCAAAAATACAAGGTGAATTAGAAAACACAGAAGATATTAGAGTATTGATACACACAAATCCAAAAGTAACTAGTGTACCTAAGAAAAAACCAGATATATTTGAATGTGGTATTGGAGGAGCTAATCCTGAAGAAAAATTAAACACTGCATTAGAATTATTAGGTAACGAAGTTAAAGCTAGTGAAATCTTCAATGAAGGAGAATTTGTTGATGCTATTGCAACTACAAAAGGAAAAGGATTCCAAGGTGTAGTAAAAAGATGGGGAATTAGAATTCAATATGGTAAAGCTGTTAGAGCAGGTAAAGGAAGACACGTTGGTTCTATTGGTCCTTGGACACCTAGAAGAACTATGTGGACTGTTGCACAAGCAGGTCAAATGGGATACCATAAAAGAACTGAATTCAATAAAAGAATTTTAAAAATTGCATCAGCTGATGAAGTTGATCAAATCAACCCAGATGGCGGATTTGTAAAATACGGTCTTGTTAAAAATGATTATGTTTTAGTAAAAGGTTCCCTCCCAGGTCCTTCTAAAAGATTAGTTATTTTAAGACAACCTATCAGACCTAATAACAAAGCTGAGGATATCCCTCAAATAAATTACATTAGTACAAAATCTAAACAAGGGGTATAATCATGAAAGTAAATGTTTATTCTATTAACGGGGAAGTAAAAGAAGAAATTGAACTTCCAGCTATTTTTGATGAAGTATACAGACCAGATTTAATCAAAAGAGCTGTACTTTCTGCACAATCTGCTAGAGTACAACCATGGGGAAATGACCCAATGGCAGGTAAAAGAACCTCCGCTAAAGGATGGGGTTCAGGTAGAGGTACTGCAAGAGTACCAAGGATTAAAAATGGTTCTAAAGCAGCTTTCGTACCAATGGCTATTGGTGGTAGACAAGCACATCCTACTAGAGCTGAAAAAAATCATCACGAAAAAATCAACGTAAAAGAAAGAAGATTCGCTATCAGATCTGCTGTAGCCGCAACTACCAATAAAGAGATTGTTGAAAACAGAGGTCACAAAGTCGAAGATTTAGAACAAGTTCCTATTATTGTTGAAGATGAAATCGAAGCAGTAAAAACCGCTAAACAAACTCGTGAAATTTTCGAAAATTTAGGTGTTTACGACGATATCATCCGTGCAAAAGAAGGTAAAAGAATCAGAGCTGGTAGAGGAAAAACAAGAGGAAGAAAATACAAAAAAGTAAAAGGACCTCTTGTTGTTGTAGGTGAAGATAATGGTATTTCATTAGGTGCAAGAAACCACGCTGGTGTAGATGTTGTGGTTGTTGAAAATTTAAATGCTGAATTATTAGCACCAGGAACTCACCCAGGAAGACTCACTGTTTACACTAAATCAGCTGTTGAAAAGTTAGGAGGTTTATTCCAATAAATTTGGAAAATAGGTGATTATTATGGATTCATACTCAATTATTATTAAACCTCATGTTACTGAAAAAACCATGAACTTAATCGATATGAATAATGAAATTGCTTTTGTCGTAAATCGTAAAGCTAACAAAGGTCAAATCAAAAGAGCTTTCGAAGATTTATACGATGAAAAAGTATTAAAAGTTAATACTCATATCACTCCTAAAGGTCAAAAAGTAGCATACATTAAACTTGTTGAAGAAGAAATGGCAGAAGAAATCGCTGTCAGAATGGGAGTATTCTAAGGAGGAATTTGAATGGGAAAACGATTAATACATCAAAGAAGAGGTAGAGGAACTCCTGCTCACCGTGTTGCTTCTCATCGTTTCAAAGATAAAATCAGATACAGATCTTACGATGCATTAGAAAAAGAAGGCAGTATCAAAGGTAAAGTTACTGATATTGTACACGACCCAGCAAGAACCGCTCCTATCGCTGAAGTAAAATTCGAAAATGGTGAAAAGAAATTTATATTAGCACCTGAAAGCATTCAAATTGATGATGAAATTGAATGTGGTATTTCCGCTCCTATTAAATTTGGTAACACATTACCACTCGCTGAAATTCCTGAAGGTACTCCAATCTATGATATTGAAAACACCCCTGGAGACGGAGGTCGTTTTGTAAGATCATCTGGAACTTATGCTAATGTTGTAACTCATGATGCTAACCAAACTGTTGTTGAATTACCATCTGGGGAATTAAAATACTTAAATCCTAACTGCCGTGCTAGTATCGGTGTAGTAGCTGGTGGAGGAAGAAAAGATAAACCATTCCTTAAAGCAGGTAAAAAATGGCATGCTTATAAAGCTAAAGGTAAGAAATTCATGACTGTAAGAGGAGTAGCAATGAACGCTGTTGATCACCCTCACGGGGGAGGTAACAGACAACATCCTGGTCGTCCAACTACTGTTTCAAGACATGCACCACCAGGAAGAAAAGTTGGTTCAATTGCAGCTAAGAGAACAGGTTTAAAAAGATAGATAGAGGGTGTTTCATTGGCAAGAAAAGTATTTAAATATAAAGGTTATACTCTTGAAGAATTACAAGACATGTCTTTAGAGGAAGTAATGAAATTATTACCTGCAAGACAAAGAAGGTCTTTAAAAAGAGGATTCTTACCAAGACAACAAATTGTTTTGGATAAAATGAGAAAATTGAATAAAGAAGGAACTAAAGATGGTCGTCCTGTTGTAATTAGGACTCATTGTAGGGACATGATTGTTTTACCAGAAATGGTTGGTACCACTTTCGGTATTTATGACGGTCAAAATTTTGTAGAAGTAACTCTTACTCCAGAAATGATTGGTCACTACTTCGGTGAATATGCACCAACAAGAAAAAGAGTTCAACACGGAGACCCAGGTATGGGTGCTACAAGATCATCCATGTTTGTACCACTTAAATAAGGAGATTAGAACATGGCTAACAAATATGCTTATAATAATGATGTTGATGAAGAAAAAACAGCACGTGCTATGGCAAAATCTCTTAAGATTTCTCCAAAACACAGTGTTGAGATTTGTAGAGCAATAAGAGGAATGGAAGTAGTTAAAGCTAAAGCTTACTTAGAAGATGTTATCGGAATGAAAAAATCAGTTCCTTTTAAAAGACACAACAAAAAAGTTGGTCACAGAAAAGGTCAAGAAGGATGGCCTAGTGGAAGATACCCTGTAAAAGCAGCAGAACAAATCTTAAAAGTTTTAGAAAATGCTGAAGCTAATGCAGAGTACAAAGGTTTAGACACTGAAAAATTATTCATTGAACACATTTCAAGTCACAAAGGTGTTGTAATACCTGGATACATACCAAGAGCATTTGGTAGAATGACTCCATTTAACACACCTACTACTCATATTCAAATTGTATTACAGGAGGCTAACTAATGATAGAAAAAGATTTCGTTCAAGAAGGCCTTAGAAGAACTAGAATTGACGAATACTTAGAAAAAGAATTAGAAAGAGCTGGATACGGCGGTATGGAAGTTCAAATTACTCCTTTAGGTACCATGGTTATTGTTTATGCAGAAAGACCGGGTATGGTTATTGGTAGAGGAGGAAAAAATGTAAGAACTATTACCAACACTCTTAAAACTGAATTTGGATTAGACAATCCTCAAATTGAAGTTAAAGAAGTTGATGTTCCTGAACTCAACCCAAAAATCATGGCTTACAAAATTTCTAATATGTTACAAAGAGGAATGCACTTTAGAAGAGTAGCTTACTCCACTATTCGTAGAATTATGGGAGCAGGAGCTCAAGGTGTAGAAGTAACTATTTCTGGTAAAATCAGAGGTTCTAGATCTGCTGTAGCTAAATTTGTTGAAGGATACATTAAAAAATGTGGAGAACCTTCAATCAGATTTGTTGAAGAAGGCTTCGCTACTGCTGAATTGAAACCTGGTGTTTTAGGTATTTATGTAAGAATTATGCCTCCAGAAACTGTATTACCTGATTCTGTAGAAATTCTTCCTCCAAGAGTTACCATTGAAGAAGATGGTGAAGTTGTAGAAGATGAAGAAATTGATATTGAAACTGAAGAAATCATCGAAGAAGAAATCATTGAGGAAGTTGAAGATCTCGAAGAATTAGAAGAAGTTGTCGAAGAAGAATCTACTGAAGAAGTAGAAGAAAATGATGATTAAATATTATAAATTTAATTATCTAAAAGAGTTGGAACAATGGCGATTTTAAGAAGTAAAGAAATTTGGGACATGGAAGTTGATGAGATTCAAGAAAAATTAGTTGAACTCAGAACTGAATT
>NZ_CACWVY010000062.1 GCF_902764455.1 uncultured Methanobrevibacter sp. | reverse complement strand
AATATAAAAAAGTATTACTAATGTTGGAGAAATGCCAACATAATTACTGCCAAATCCAAAACATTTTGCCCGTATACTATACAAAATATAATGTACTTTAGCCCTTACATTATGATGTTTAATATCAGCACATATTATCTTACCAATAATATTTGGTGTTTTTAAAGTGGAAATAATAACTATTTTTGAGCTATGTGTAAAAAAGGAAGCTATAAAACACATATTAAAGCTAATTGTCAAATTTCGGATGAAATCCAACTAGGCTTCCAATTCGACATCATAGATTGTTTTACATTAACAAGTTAATGGCCAACAATACATAGTAACTTGCTAGGAACAAATAAGAGATAGCAAGCACCATATTTTCAACTACCACAATATCAATTCTCCAAATTTGATTGGAGTGTTTTTAATCGAATGCTCTTTCCACTTCATAAAAACACCAGCAGCCATATACTATTATATTAGTGTTTTAGAATTAGATATTTTGTCTTAAAACTATTTATAAGTTATTATTTTTAAAAATAAACAATGCTTTCAGAATATAAAATTGTTTTTAGAATGAAATATTGCTTTAATTTGGAAATGAGTAATAAATGAAACTTTTATATACTTTGATGTTCATAATATTACATAACATCTTAGGATGTTTGGCTGGCACAGTACCAGCCAGCAGTTATATATGTTGAATGAGGATGTGTCAAAATTTGTTTAACAAATTTATCCTTATTCAATTTTAAAAATCTTTTTTTTTCAATGTTTTTCACTCAAGACATAATATTAACCCCCGAATTATATAAATTTTAAAATTATTTACAGTTACACAAACATTAAGGATATTGAATGAAAAAAATATATTTGGGTGTAGAAAATGAAACAGTATGTTGTTGATGCTTTTACCAATCAGATATTTAAAGGAAATCCTGCGGCAGTCTGCATTCTTGATGAATGGATAAATGAAGATGTAATGTTAAATATAGCCATTGAAAACAACCTATCTGAAACTGCATTTGCAGTTAAAAACTCCAATCAATATGAAATCAGATGGTTTACGCCAGGAGGTGAGGTAGACCTCTGCGGACATGCAACACTAGCAACAGCCTTTGTAATACTAAACTTTTATGAAAACACAGATGAAATTTATTTTAAAACAATTGATAATATCCAATTATCTGTTAAAAGAAGAGATACATTATATGAAATGGAATTTCCCACATATGATTTGAAATCAGTGAACATAACTGACGAAATCATCAATGCATTGGGAGTAAAACCAAATGAGATTTTTAAAGCAAGAGATTTGTTATGTGTATTGGATAGTCCCCAAAGCGTAATTGATTTTAAACCAAATTTAGATAAAATAGAAAAATTAGAAGGACTATTACTTCATATTACTGCAAAAGGAAAGGAATATGATTGCGTTTCAAGATCATTCGGACCAAAATTAAATATTCCTGAAGATCCAGTATGCGGTTCTGGGCATTGCCATATTGTGCCATACTGGAGTGAAAAATTAAACAAAAATAATATACATGCATATCAGGCTTCCAAACGAAGTGGACAATTATACTGTAAAATCAAAAATGATAAAGTTCTAATAGCAGGTGAAGCGACATTGTTCAGCGAATCAAAATTGAATATCAAATAGCAAACAATGGCATTGCCAATTTGAGCAGGAGCATATATATTCAAATAAAATTATGTAAAAATAAGAAAAAACAATTATTAAACTCTAACAAATAATATAAAGTCTAAAAATCATTTAAAATGGATTTTGCCCGTATACTATACAAAATATAATGCCCTTTGAAAATAAGCTAAAAAAATTTGGTAAAAATAATTCTTTATTAAAAAAAGAGAGGAACTTTTATCTGCATAAATTTCATCGTAATCAATTCAATACCCATCAGTCGGCAAATGCATAACCCGCATATTACCTGCCCTGACATTTAAATCGGCTTTTTGTCACACAAATTTTTAAAATAAAATAAAAGCAGATGAATTTAATCATCTACGTAATTTTAAGATTAACATTTTTGGTTACCTTATTATAGTAGCTATTGCCTTTGTAGGTTATTACGGATTTAAAAGTACCTTTTTTAGTCAATGAGGTAATTTTAAATGTTGCAACACCTTTACTGTTGGTATTAGCAGTGTAAGTTTTCTTGTTGACCTTAAGAGTAACCTTAATATTTTTCATGACCTTATTTAAATTATTTTTCAATGTTATTGTATATTTTTTGGTTTTAACTGATTTTTTGAAAGTTTTTGCCTTAGCAGTTATCTTTGGAGTTGCCTTTAAAACAACTACTTTTGTACTGGCAAAAGATGCTTTAAAACTTTCATCCCCCTCAAATTTAATGTATACATAATATGTTTTAGGAGCCAGCCTTGAAGAGACATCAAAAATAACTGTGACATTTTCACCAGATAAAACTCGACCATCCTCATCCTTAAGAGTGAATGTGACTTTACCTGCAACATTATAGGTAGTGGTTAGCTTGGATGATGTGATTTTAGTGGCCGTTTGTACAATGACTGGAACCCACGGGTTTACAGTAACTATGAATGTTTTTGAGAATGTTCCAACATTGTCAAAAGTTTCGCTATACGTGAATAAAACTTTTATAAAATGTGTTCCAACAGTTAAATATTCAAATAGCACCTTTGCAGAGTTTACATCATCAAAATGATATTCCGGGAGGCTAAATCCATCCACATAACAATTCAAATATCCATTTACGGGTGAATAGAATTGAAGAGTAACATTATTATTTCCCCCTTCTGTAAATTCCAACCTGTCAAGTTTTGCAGAAATATTTTTATTGTTTTCTACGACCCATATACTAAAAAATGTATCACCATTTCCTTTATTGGTTTCATATTCAACCCAATAATCAATAAAATCATAACCTACTGTATATATAGGATTACCTCCTATTGGGACAGTTAAATTAACAATTCCAATACCATCAATTATATCGGCAGATGCCAACAAGGTATTATTGAATTTGAAAGGTCCAAAGTCATTCCACCCTGAATAATAAACTCTGAATGTTCCATTAGCCCCAGGAGCTTCCATAAGAGCTTGAAACATTTCGCCTTCGGAATTATCATAAAAAGAAGGTGAAACAACCGGTTCAAATTTTTCATCTTTTAAGATTTCTTCTGAGTCATCAGCACCATTTTTTTCATCATCAACTGTTTGAATTACATTTTCATCATCGACTTGAGAGACTGTTAAATCATCAGTCGGTTCAATAGATGTAACATTATCATCAGCAATATCTTCCGATGCACTTGCAGCTCCAATCGATATAATCGCCAATAACATCAATGTTACTAACATTATCTTTTTAAATTTCATATTTACCTCCTCCGATTATTGCAATAATCCATTAATAAACAAATGTCAACCAAAAAAAATAGAATGAAAAATGTATTAATTATTTAAAAGCATAGCAAGCTATAAAAACCTTGCATTTTATCTGTAACTATTTAAATAACTTTAATATATAAATTACTAATGTTACTTGCAATCATTCAATCTACAGGTTGTTTGTTTAACCGTAACATGTGAAAGTAATATTAATTTAAGTGTTATGGCACTTATTAAATAATCACTTTTAACCGTTGCATCTTTTTTCAAACATTCAATACTTAAAAATAACTGTTTAATCAAAAGATATATATTATATTATATTTGTACTATTATTTAAATTAAAGTTCAAATATGCGTTATTTAAAAAAAATAAATGTTAAAAATACTTTACATAAATTTGATAATAAAAAAAGAAACTAATTAAGACATAACGAACAAATACCATACTTTTTTACAAAAACAATGAAATTTTATTAAAAAAAATTAAACAACCCCCAAGGCTGCGAACTTTACAAATTTTAGATAATAAAATATTTTACATAATTAGGAACAACTAATTGTTTTAACTGAAAAGATATAGTTAAAAGACCATAAACTGATATTTATCTGTCAATTCCTTCTTTTAGATATGTTGTTTTTTCAAAAAAATACATACTAACATCTTTAGTTTTTCCTGCCAACTTATCTTTTATAAATATTGTTTCCAATGCATTTATTTTGCCGTCTTTTTCCAAATCATCGTAACTGCTACCTGCACTAATTAGGAAGTTTGTATGGACCATTGTCTTCATTGATGCAGATTTACCGTCATCATAATCATATTTAAATCCCTTTGTAAATACTCTTGCAAAATAACCCACCAATTTTGAAGGTGCATCCATCCAAAATAACGGAAATATGAATGTCAATACATCTGCATTATTAATTCTTTCCTGTTCAAGAAGCACATCTTCAGCTAAAGGACATGGAATATTATTATTTTCTCTTAAATATTCCTCTTCAGTAATATCTGAATTAAAATTAGACCCATATAAATCTGTGATTGTGTATGAGATATTTATTTCTTCCAATCCATCAATATATCCCTGTTAATGGTATTTGTGATTTATTTTTCACTAGGATGACAATATAATATAGCACTTTAGGAGTTCTATTTAACATATTATCCATTTAAAAAGTTATTAAAATAATTTTTGCCCCTATACTATACAAAATATTTAGTACTTTTAGCTCTGACAATATAATTTTAGAACATGAAAATATAAAAAATATATCATTTTAATTAATGTATTCACTAATTCCAGTGAGCTTTTCAATGTCTGAATAATTCCAATATTTGTTTTCCCAATGGAAATATACGTCCTTTCTTTTCTTGAAAATTCTAAATGGAACATTAGTATTGTCATAAATATGGACAATATCACAAATTTCAACTAATTCAGGAACCAAATCTAGTGCCTTATAATATCTTGATTTGATCTTTTCTTCAGGAACAGTATGACCACCCATAGATTCCTTGATATCAATACGAGTCTTATTAATTTCTGGATTTGATGTTAAAACATATATGCATCTTAAAAAATACCCTTTTCTTTAGCTTTTTTAAGCAATTTGAGATTCCTATCTGTAGAAAGAACCGTTTCAAATGTGAAATCTTTACCTTGTTCCACCATAGATTCCCTAAGCTCTTCAGCTTTTAGGGCGGCTTCTAAATCACTACATAAACTTGATTTCTTAATATCATCAGCATTAATGTAAATCCCAATAGTTTTGGCCATGCGGGTTATGGTGGTTTTTCCACTACCATTTGGGCCTGCAAATACAATAACTTCAGGAAGTCTATTTTTCATTTGGATAAACTCTCCTTCCATCAGGATACTCTATATAGGGACTATCTAATTCATCATCATAACCAGCAATAGGAAGTCCTTTAATTTTACAGATTTCTTGATCAATTCTGATGGATTCCTTAAATCTTTCAGTTAGCTCTTCATCAGAAATACCACAAGTAGAGTCTAATTCATTTTCTTCAACCAATACTATTCCTCCTATTCTGTAATTTAATTTAACATTAACAATAATATTTTAAATCTTATAATTTAATAAATTTTTCCAAAGTACAACTTTATGAAAAAAAGCAGTTATTAATTATATAACCTCTTTTTAAAATAAGTATTAAAGCTGTTGCCGCATATTATGCAAAATATTTACTACTTTTAACTCCTACACCCTAATTTTTGACTCATCCAGTATTAAAAATCTTCGAAATATAACTAATAAAACATATATATTCAAAGATAATTATGATAATTATAAAAATGAAAATGTTTTGGAGGAATATATATGATATTGTCTTCTTTTTCAATATTTGTTATGGTATCTGAGATAATAATTCCATAATCAGCACCATAATTATTGATTGCATGAGTAATTTGCTTTTTATCTTTCCTGCCACGACCCACCTCAATAGGTACTGGATTTTTAAAATCCTGTTGCAAAATAAAATCAACATTTCTCTTTTTGTGCATCAATTAACATCGCTTGCCGTTAATGTGAGAGTCAATAGTTTAAAATAAAAGAAAACAAGAAATATTAATTTAAATTAACATTAACGATTTGATAATCAAACCTGAAAGCTGAATTAACATTAACGACGGCCATTTGTTAATGGAAACTTACTTTTGAAAAGTAGTTGATGTATATGCATAGTTGAAATAGATTTTGATTTTTAATACCTTTGCCGTTAATGTGATGGTGGGTTCATTATCTGCGAGAACAATATTCAGTCTTGTTTTTCCAATAAGTCATATACGTTTAACGCAATAAGTCTTTTTGAGGAAATATATAAAAATGGTGCTAAAAAGAATGTTGCAATTGAATAGATAATATCAAGTAGAGTAAGGCCTTTACTAAATGGAATAACAACTGAAGCGGCAAATGCCTGTGAGATTATAACAGCAATAATAACTTTTATGAAATAACGGGTGTCAAATATTTTTATTAAATTTATGATTTCACGAAGATGGAAAGCCTCTATAAACTTTCCATTATGCAAATATCTGTTTAACAATCCTGCAATTAAACATAAATATAGTAATATAAACAAAATAACAAAACATACCGTAAATATCAGGTTTCCATCAGCATAACTCAGTTTTGCTAAACGAATCAACGCATATAAGAATCCTGAATAGATGAATACAATGACTGATTTCTTAAAGCCCTCCCAAACAAGCCTTTTCATATTATTCTTAAAGCGAGGATGTTCATCCCTACCCTTAAGGGCATACCATGATACATATGACCCATATCCTACAACAATAAGTAGAAATACATTTATTACCTTTAAAATCGGGTCAGATAAACTATTTTTGTTAATAAAACAGGCAATACTTACTAAACTACTGACTATTATGATTCCTGTCTTATCGCTTAATGTATAATCTATCGATTCTTTTATATGGTCAATGAATAATCTCATGTTAATTCTCTAACAACACTTTTCCAGTATATAATATGTTGCACATCGAATAAAAGATTATTGTTCCCAATGATAAAATTCAAACCTTAAAGCAAGTGAGCTATCGGATATTGATGGGCGCATATTTCATCAACCGGATATATCCACTGATTTTTTGTAAATCCTGATATGAGGTATCTTACATTATTCGACATTATTCTTCCACTATACATTGCCTTGAACTAATCCATATATTCCATTCTCTCCATTTTCAAAGCAGGCCAAAATGATACTGGCTAGAGAAAAGGAAGTCCTTATAGGTGGTGCCAGGCGGTTCCAAATCAAGAAGTTTATTGATGAGGGGCATTGTTTTATGTTCAGGATGATGATAATGAATATCATGCCCTCATCCTGAGATGTACTTTATCTGACTTGAAGCGTAAAGGAGCTTTAATTCATAAAGCAAGTCAGTGGTTAAATCGAAAGGAAATTCAAAATAATGCAAGCATCAAACCAAAGTGGGATGAAACAGAACATTCATGGACATTTCCCAATGGAAATTCACTAACCTTCGGATATTTGAGTAACAACAATGACCTCGATACATATCAAGGTTCTGAATATCAATTCATTGGTATTGATGAGCTGACACAGCTTGAAAGATTCAAATACATTTACATGAGGTCTAGAGTAAGGAAAACAAAAGATAACAAACTTCCTACACAAGTAATATAAATATTTTATGATTGTTGCCCGTATACTATACAAAATATAACGTACTTTTAGCTTTTACATTATAATATTTAATATCGACCCATATAAATCTTATCAATAATATTTTGGTGTCTTTAAAGTGGAAATAATAATGCTTTTTTGAACTATGTGTAGAAAAGGAAAATTTCGGATGAAATCCAACTAGGCTTCCAATTCGACATCATAGATTGTTTTACATTAACAAGTTAATGGCCAACAATACATAGTAACTTGCTAGGAATAAATAAGAGATAGCAAGCACCATATTTTCAACAGCAAGAATGTCTATTCCTCCAAATTTGATTGGAGTGTTTTTAATTGAATTCTCTTTCCAGTTCATAAAAACACCATTAATATGCATTATTGTATTAGTGTTTTAGAATTGAATATTTTGTTTTAAAATTATTTATAATTTCTTATTTTTAAAAATAAAGATTGTTTTTAGAATATAAAATTGTTTTTAGAATAGAATATTGCCTTAATTTGGAAATTAGTAATGAATGAAACTTTTATATAGTTTGACGTTCATAATACCATATAACATCTTAGGATGTTTTGGCGGCGCAATGTCAACCAATAGATATGCATATTGAATGAGGATGTGTCAAAATTTGTTTAACAAATTTATCCTTATTCAATTTTAAAAAAATCTATTTTTTTGCTTAATATTAACTTTATTGATGTGAATTTTACTAAAACTCAAAGTCTGTTGTAATTTCCTGTATACTCTCACTTTGCATCAGAATATTAACCAATCTCTCATCCAAATCTGCATGATTATCATGATAGTCAATTTCACCCAGTTCACTTCGGATTTTATAAGCCAAGTGTTCCTCATCCAAACTGAAGTATGAATTAATATTTTCCTTATTTCCTCGAGCATCAAGTCTGATCCATTTATTTAAATCTTTTATATACACCGTATTTAAAGCATGAATCATATAACCTTCACTTGCATCATCTGCTCTTGTAAGAAGCTGATAACTGATGCCTGACGGAATTCCATCTGCTCTTAAAAGTGCTGCAAGAAGACATGATTTTGTCCAGCAGATTCCAGTTTTATTTTTAAGCACATCACTGGCAGTTCTTGAAACTATATTTGTTTCAATATCCCACGAGTGAAGAATTTCATCCCTAACAAAGATGTAACTCCTTTTGATATAATCCAAATTATCCTCTGATTGATTCTTTAATTCCCGAACCCTTTCTTGGATATGAAAATTCATATAATCAATGCTTGGAGTTTCTATTAAATAATCTTCCATTTAATTACCCACACCATTAAAATTAGTTAAATATAAAATAAAATAATAATATTGTTTTATAATCCTAAAAAACTTCATAAAATGGATTTTGCCCGTATACTATACAAAATATTTACTACTTTTAGCTCTTACAGTATAATATTTGACTCAACAGCATATAAATTTTCTACTAGAGGTTTTCCAACAAACATCACACTCAATCCTATTAACTATTGGAAACAGGAGCAACTTAATAGAAGCATAATGAATGTAATGTATTAGTTCATTATCTTTTCAAATCTAAACATTTCCTCATCCCTCATTGGATGGTCTTTATCCCAATCAGGTTCAGGATTCTTTTCATTTAAGAATTCCACTATATGGAACCCTAATTTGTTTACGTAAAAATGGATATTTCTTTTGTCAAAGTATGGGGTGCAGGTTTCCCATATTTTTGTATTTGGATATAAAGTTTCTATTTCTTCCCATATCTTTTGTCCGATGCCTTTGTTTTGACTGGATGTGCTTACGAATAAGAAATCCAAGTGGTTGTGTTGGGTTTTTTCATTTATTTCAACAATTACTCCACTTAAAATGGTATTATTATCTTTCATTACATAAGCATGACTGTTTTCTTTTTTCAAGCATTCATCAATGTCTTTTTCAGGTAAGATCAACTCTTCACATTTACCATAAATATTTTCATAACCATATTGGAATGATTCCTGCAGCAAACTTTTAAATTTAGATAGATCTTCATCCCGCAATTCAATTAATTCCATGATAATTTATATAATGCACTACTTTCAAATAGTTTTCATTAAAATACACCAAAATAACATTAATAATGATGAGGTAAAAAGAAGTTTCTGAAGCTAAATATTGATGCATTAGATTATTTTAATTTTTTTCGCTAAAAATATTTAGGAAAAATAAGAAAGTAATAAAATAAGAAAAAATAATCCTCGAGGAAAATAGTATGAAAGACTACTCATGTGCCGATTGCAGAATTATAAACTGCAAACACCAAGACAAGGAATACCCTAAATTCTGTCCAACAAAAGAATTGACAAGTGATGAAATACTAGAAGTTGAAAAATTGTACAATGAAGACAACAACAAAGAAATATCACGGATATCAGCAGAAATAGAAGATGAATTCTACTGCAAATACACAAGAGTGGAAGAAATCATGGAATTTGCCAAAAGACTAAAAATGAATAAAATAGGAGTAGTTGCATGTGTGGGGCTAATGGAAGAAAGCAGAACTTTTGCAAAAATCCTGGAAAAACACGACTTTGAAGTGTATTCTGCAGCATGTAAAGTGGGAGCAATGAAAAAAACAGAGATAACGGGTCTTGATGAAGAAAAAACAGCCGTGACTGGAAATGTAATGTGCAACCCAATACTTCAGGCCAAAATACTGAACAAGGAAAAAACAGATCTTAATGTGATAATAGGTTTATGTGTAGGACATGACAGTCTATTTTATAAATATTCAGATGCTCTGTGCACAACACTTGTAACGAAAGACAAAGTGCTCGCACACAATCCTGTAGGAGCATTATACCAAGCAAACACATATTATAAAAAGCTAATGAATGATTAGTAAATGTTTAATTATTAAAAAATTGATAAAAAAAGAATTGATTTAATGTTCAATCAATTGTGATGCATTCGTTAGGACAAAGATCCACACAGGTTTCGCAGTAGCTGCATTCATCAGGTTCATTGATGGTCAATTTGCCATCTTTAAGAATCAGGACTTCCATAGGGCAGACGTCTGTGCAATCTCCACAATTATCACATTTGTTGGTGTCTATTGTAATGTCAGCCATTTTTTCAACCTCTAATAATAATTAAAATGGAGTATGTTTTTTAGCATACCCTATGTCCGCAGCATTTTTCCGGGTCGTGTGGGATATTCGGGTCATGATGGTCAGGGTATGGTTTTCCACAGGTTAATGGTCCTCTTCCACGGGCAGATCCGCAGCATCCCCCCATTCTTTTGTTGTGGTTTAATATTGAATCGATATCCAAATCTTTTACTTCACCAATATATTCGATGGTTGTGCTGTGGCATTTTGGACACATTTCATGTTCACCGTTTAATGTTATCCAATTGAAACCGCATTCTTTACAGACATATTCTAAATTATCAGCCATTTGAATCATCTCCCATTTAAATATTGCATAATCCTCTTCCCTGAAGTGCTGAACCGCATTCAGGACATGTTTTGGTTCTGCATGGAACTCCTCTAATTTTTGGTTCACTGTAACCGCAATTAGGGCAACTGCATGCGTCATTTGACATTTGATTTCTTCTATTGTTTGCGTTTAATTTGCGAATGTTTGTTGATTTGCAGTCAGGGCATTCTTCATATTCTTTTTCTGGATTTGACCATTGAAAACCACAATCTTCGCATAAATATTTATTTGGATCAATCATTGTATCACCTTTGACAATAACTATTGGCCGGCCTTCAATTAGAGAGGTAGCGAGCTTATTTCTTGCAGAATTCAGAATCCTGTGAAATGTTGATTGTGAAATTCCCATGAACTCCGCAGATTCCGTTTGCTTTATATCATGATAATCTTTAAATCTGATTGCTTCAAACTCATCTACAGACAGTTCGATGGGATTTAGATTTTTTTTCAACTCATGTCTGTGGCATGTAACCACTCTTCTCATTCTTTTAGGCCTAACCATAACTCTCCCCCAAAATGTGTCTTCAGGTATTATGAATATATATTCATAACTCATATATAAAGATTACTCCCCACCAAATATAAACTCAAAACTATACCAAGTATAAACACCCGCTAAAAATGCCAAATTGATTCTTAAAAAAAAGACTTATTCTATGATGTTAATAAGAGTAATATGTTTAAATTTTTAAAAAATAATATAGATTTCATATTGCCGTATACAATACAAAATATTTATTCCTTTTAGCTCTCGAATTATAAATATGCAACGAAGAAGCATATATATTTTTTATTCATTTATTTTCATCCCAATGTTTAAAAATTATAAAAATAAAAAAATATAAAATAGTTTAAATAATTAAATAAGAAAAATTAATAAGGATTAATTTATTTTTATCCTAAGGGGAGAGCATTTTAATGAAAGAATTAGGTGCAAGAGCATTTTTTTACGGACACCCGGCTCCAGTGTTTATGGTGGCCACATATAATGATGATGAGACTGTTAATGTGATGAATTTGCATGAAGTTGCAAGAACAAATGCAGGAGACCTTGCATTATGCATAGGACCTGGCAAGAAGACTCACGAAAACATTGAAAAAAGAAAAGCATTGACTCTTACATTAGTCAGTAAGGACATGGTAAAAGAAGTGGATTATTTCGGTCTGGTTTCAGGACATAGGGTGCCGGACAAGTTTGAAAAAACCGGACTGAAAGCTCAAAGAAGTTCAAACGTAAATGCCCCTGTAATTGAAGGTAGTCCACTTGTTATCGAATGTGAACTTATAGAATTTGTCGAAACAGATAATTTCACTACAGTACTTGCCCGTATTGTTAATCTACTGGCAGATGAATCCATTTTAAATGAAAAAGGAAAGATTGATTCCACCAAGATTAATATGGTATTCTATGATTCATTCAGCAATAGTTATTTCACACTGGGTGAAAAAGTTGGGGACGCATTTAAAGATGGAAAACATTTCATATAAATCTTATAATATTTTGGTGTTTTTATTTATAAGATTAGGGCATTTTTATGCAAATCTGCCAATAATTAAATTATTTCTTATTTTAAGTCCATTAATTTAATTTCATCAAATAGTTTGAATTCCCCATCAAAGCTTGCAACATAATCTAATTTATAATATTCATATATAACAACTTCTGAACAATCTATAAATCCCAATTTGAATTTATTTTTATTGTATTTTTCAAAAATTGCAAATACATTATCATTGTACATGTTAATGTCTGATTCATTGATGATTGTGAAATTATCTTTCATATAGTTATATGCAAGTCTAACTAATGCAATATCCTTTGTTTTTTGGCCCAATATTGTTATTACTTCAGACACTATCCCATTTGAGATGTAACAATCATTATCTAGAATTTCTTTGTTTTTTATTGCTCTTTGATGTAGCGGGTCATTTTTTCTAAATATTGCAATGATGAATGATGAGTCCAATAAAATTTTCATTTGTATAAACTCCTTTTTAGTTCAACGGCATCTCTTGGATCATCATCTTCAATAATGCCCAATACATCCTCCAGATTTACTTTTTTTCTTGGTTTGATTACAATTTCATTATTTTCATTAATAGACCAATCAATGATTGTATCCTCTATAGTTAAATCTGTGAGTTTATTACGTATAGCTTTAGGGATGGCTAACTGATAATTTTTATACAATGTTGTTGTTGCAATTATATTATCCATAATATTCAGACTCCTTTAATTTTATTTAATTAATATTATATTTTCAGAGAATATAAAGTTATCTGAAAAATTATAAAGTCACTAATCATAACCATATAAAATTACGAAAATAGTTTAAAATATATAAATTAAACAATAATTCAATTACTATTAGAAACATAAAATATGAAATAGTTAATGAATAGTTTTCCTAATAATTTTTCAAATAATTTAAAGTCAATATTACAAAAAAAGTATACAAAATATAATACTCTTTAGAAAAAAAGACCAAATTAATTCCTTAAAAAAATACTTATTTTTTAAAAATACCAACACATTACACTCAATAATATTATCAAATAAGTTATATTAAGTTAATTAAATATAAACTTAATATTAATGATTAATAATTAAAATAAACCCGAAATAATATGAATTTTATTTTGCCCGTATACTAACTCTCTTGAATCATCGCTAGAATACCCTTCGCTCCTCGAGTAACCCTCGAAACGGGCAGCCTATCCAATGCTGGGTTTCTTCTAATCATCGACAGCTAAAACTTTCCTCATAAAAGGACCGTAGGCATTGGTCAAAAAATGATACGACAATATTATTATGTAAAAAATGATATTTAATAGTTCTCAAAAAAATGAGTCTGTAAAATTTTATAGGCTTATTTAATTTTTATGTGTTTTTGTGTCCAGTTTTGCATTTGGAAGTCTAAAAAGGTTAGAATTCCA
>NZ_CACWVY010000061.1 GCF_902764455.1 uncultured Methanobrevibacter sp. | reverse complement strand
GCAGCTATTGCAGGTCCATGTAAAACAGAAAACTTAGGAATAGAAAAAGTAGTTGCTAACATTATTTCAAACCCTAATATTCGTTTCTTAATATTAGCTGGTGCTGAAGTGCAAGGTCACATCACAGGTCAAAGTTTTAAAGCTTTACATGAAAATGGTGCAGACCCTGACAAAAAGAAAATTATTGGTGCAACAGGAGCTATTCCTTTCGTAGAAAATGTTCCTCTCGATGGTGTTGAAAGATTCCAACAACAATTAGAAATTGTTGATTTAATCGACACAGAAGATATCGGAGCAATTCAATCAAAAATCAATGAATGTGTTGAAAAAGACCCAGGTGCTTTTGAAGAAGAAGCTATGGTTATTTCCGTTGATGATGACGGCGGTGATGAAGAAGAAGGAGAAGCAATTAGGGTTGTTTCACCTGAAACTGCACTCGTTGAAGCAAGAATTAGGGATATAAACACTAAAATCGATATGGTTGGTGCTGTTCAAAGGAACATGGCAGGAAATTATTCAGGTAAAGTCCAAGGTATTATGATTGGTTTGGCTTTTACTTTAATAATTGGAGTTTTATTCTTGATTTAAGGAGGAGACGAATATGGTACAAATTTCTAATAAACCAAATATAAATGGGATGAAAACTGCAGCAGATGATGCTGAATACAGTTCAAAACTCCTTGCAAGAGAAGGTAAACTTTTTGCAGGTTTACTCGCAACTAGATTTAAAGGTTTTGCTATCGGTGGATGCATAGCATTACTTTTCGTAGTGATCATTCCTGCTATTGCAAAAGCATTAGGATTCTAAAGGGGTGTTAAATATGAGTGATGATAATTCAATACCTCAAGTCATGGTTTCCCCAGAAGATTTCAACCAAATCGTTGAAAAATTAGACGATGCAGAAGAAAAAGTTGATTTCACTGTAGGGGAATATTATCAACGTTTAGGCCAACAAAATGGTAGAGATGTTGGTATCTTATATGGTATTATAATCTAGGAGGTTTATATTTATGTTAAGATTTGATAAAGAACAACTCGTCATTGATGTTGCTGGTATGAAAATGGGAGGGCAACCTGGTGAATACCCTACTGTTTTAGCAGGAACAATCTTTTACGGTGGACACAATATTATTAGTGATGAAAAAGAAGGTATCTTTGATAAAGATGCTGCTGATGAAAGAATTAAAACAATGGAAGAAATGTCTGACGTAACCGGAAACCCTTGTGTTGTACAAACTTTCGGTGCTACTGCAGAAGCTATGGTAAAATACTTAGAATTTGTAGGAGACGTCTGTGACAAACCTTTCCTTATCGACTCAACCGCAGCAGCTGCTAAAATTGCAGGTGTAGAATATGTTCAAGAAGTAGGTTTAACTGAAAGAGCTGTTTACAACTCTTTAAGTATGGCTGCAGAACCTGCAGAAATTGAAGCTGTTAAAAACTCAGACATCGACGCATCCATTCTCTTAGGTTTCAACCCAATGAAACCTGGTGTAGAAGGTAAAATCGAAATCTGGGAAACTGGTGGAGACGTAATTGATCAAGGTATTCTCGAAATGGCTGACGAATGTGGTATTACTAAACCATTCATGGATGTAGCAGTTACTCCATTAGGTCAAGGTGCAGGACCTGCTGTAAGAACTTCTTACGCAGTAAAAGCTAAATGGGGATACCCAGTAGGATCTGGTATTCACAACGTACCATCCGCATGGGACTGGTTAAGAGGATACAAAAAAGAACACAAAGAAGCATGGCCTGTTTGTGATATTGGTTCCAATATCGTTCAACAAATGGCTGGTGGGGACTTTGTACTCTTCGGACCAATTGAAAATGCAAGACTTGCATTCCCTGCATGTGGTATGGCAGATATCATGATTGCTGAAGCAGCAAAAGATATCGGTACCGAACCTATCGAAGAACACCCAATTAACAAATTATTATAAACAAATAGGGTCCCGATTAGATGATTCATTTCATCTAATCCATATTTTTTTATTTTTTTTTTAACTAATTTTCTACTGATTTTTTTAAAAATATTTTAATAAGATTTATATTATTTTAAAAAGAGATTATTAATTAACTTTATATTGGAGAGGTTATAATAATGTCTTTTTTAAGTAAAATTTTTAATAAAGGTCCTAAACCTATCATTGCTCATTCTAAAGAAGGTAATTTAGCAACTTTAAGAGCTCAAAGGGCAGGTCCTGCAAGTCCTGGAGCTGTTCAAAAACCAGACACATTTTATGTAACTGCTTCTGTGGAATTAGGTAACACTACTACAAAATCTATTGTAATGGCTACTAACTTAAACACTAGTGAGTCCTATTTACTTAATAAAACAGTTAAAATGACAAGGGATATTAGACCGCCTAAAGCTAATGAAGAAGTATTCGGTAAAACTGTATGGGGTATTGAACTTTCTAAAGAGGCCGTAACTGAACTTATCCGAGATACAGTTTTAGAATCTCTTAGGAAATGCCAAGTGGATAAGGATGAAGATTTGGATTTTGTTGTCAGATCAACAGGTGTAACTGCAGGTTTTGCAACTGCTGAAGAAGCAGGTCAGCTAATTATTGCTCTTGCTGATGGTTGTCTTGAAGCGGATATTCCGCCTCGTAAGATGTCTCCTGCTATGAGTATCTCTCAGCTTCCTGAAAGATTACAAAAACATTCTCTTTTGGAAAATATCATGTTTGATGGGGCTGTTGTAAGTGTAGTTCCTCCTGAAGGTAAAGAAACTGTTGCAAATGAAATGGAAGGTGAACTTGTTACTGCAGGAATTAAACTGGGTGCAAAATGGACTGATGTTGATTATAGAAATCCTTGTGTTTCCTTGGACTTTGGTTCCACATTGGCAGGACGTATTGTAAATGACAATGAACCTTATGCTAATACTGTTGGTAACTTTTTAGGTCTTGCGGGTGTTGTAAGTGACTCTTTAGCCAGAGGTTCAGGTCAAATTGACAAGAAAAATGGTGCTGCATTAGATTTATACTCAGAAAAGGCTATGAAAAAGGCAAATCATAAGAAAGCTGAAGAAAATGCACTTGAAGCTCATAAGCTGATTAATATTACTAAAGTTCCGATGGATGTTGACAGATTCGGTACTGTTCCGGTCAATCCGGTTGCTGCTGAAAAAGCGGGAACTACATTAATTGGTTGTGATGTCGGATTTAATGGTGATAAACTTCCTGAATTAATGGAATTGGGTGCACAGTTCTATGATGCAGATGGTCTTCCAACATTGCTTTCAACATTGGATTATGTAAGTACCAATATTGTAAAAAGAGTATTGGATGTTGCATTTAAGGAAAATGTCATTGTTCCTGGTTCTGCATTAGGTATTACTGGTAGGGCAGGTATTACAGGACGCAAACCTCAATTAATTTTAGAAGCCGTTCAGGATAAATTTGAAAATGTTGTATTTGTTGAAGATGGTCTTGCATTAGGTTCCGCTATTATGGCTCGTTGTATGAATTCAATGGGTACTCCTAAAGTTCCTATTGGTGGAAAACAAGGTGGAAGATGTATCCTTAAAGATCGTATGAAAATGATGGGCGGAAAATTCGCTTAAATGTAAAGTGATTTTTGTATGATTTATGCAATTTTGATGGCTGGAGGTATGGGAACTAGACTTAAAGTTCCCTGTGAAAAACCTCTTTTTAAATTATGCGATAAACCTTTAATTAAATATGTGATTGATAATTTAAAATCATCTAAATTAATCGATAAAATTGTTATTACGGTGAGTCCTCATACTCAAGAAACTACAAAATATTTAGAATCATTGGATGATGAATTTCAGATAATGGACACTTCCGGTGATGATTATCTGACAGATTTGTCATACATTTTAGACTTTTTTGAAAAGAAATCCAAGGATGATGTTTTACTTTTTATAAATGCCGATTTACCATTCATTTCAACGGAGATAATAGACTGTGTTTTGGATTATTATCTCAAATCAGATAAAGATGCATTGTCTACATTAGTTCCAGTTGAAATTTTTGATGATTTGGGTCTGGAATATTCATATGAATTCAACGGTAATGTTCCATCAGGTTTGAATGTCCTTCGAAGTGTCAATATTGTTCAGGAAGAAGACCAGCTGATTATTCCAAAGGCAGAACTGGCATTGAATATTAATACTCTTTTGGATAGTCAGGTTGCAGAAAAATTTTACAGAGAATATTATATTTAAATATAATGAAATTAAAATAATTATATAATATAAACTTAATTTTTATCAGGTGATTAAATGGAAAATAAACAACAACTTCCTAAAAGAGAAGAAAAGTTATGGAGCGAAATTAAGAATTATCAAGTAGCTACCAACAATGCACGCATTCTTGGAGTATTGGATGAATTAATTATCAACGAAAAAACCGGTAAAATTGTTGATATAGCTATCAGAGTTGAAAGTGACCGTAATATTCACGTTAAAGGCGCTAAAAGAAACGGAGATTTATTATTAGTTCCTTTTGCTAAAGTAGAAAAAGTCGGTGAATTTATTATCGTAACTGAATAATTTCAGTTATTCTCTTTTTTTTTAAAATTTTTTTTATATTTGTTAACTATTTATATTTAGTTATACTAATCATTATATTATATAACAAATTCATTTTTAATCTTAAGGTGATTATATGTTACTTGAAATAGAGAATTTAGGCGTTGAAGTCGCCGGAAAAAGAGTTTTAAAAGATGTTAATCTTTCAATTGCTGAAGGTGAAACTCATGTTCTTTTAGGACCTAATGGTGCTGGTAAAAGTACTTTATTTTTAACTATTTTAGGTTTTCCACAATATGAAGTAGTTCAAGGTTCTATAAAATTCAAAGGTCAAGATATTACAAAATTATCTACTGCTGAGAGAGTTAAATTAGGTATTGGAGTTAGTTTCCAAACACCGCCGGCAATTAGGGGAGTTTCTGTAAGAGATTTATTAAAAATTGAATCTCATCAGGATATGGATGAAGATTTAAATCCTAGAATGCAAGAATTGGCTAAACAACTTAAGTTTAGTGATGAATTTTTAGACAGAGATGTCAATTTAGGATTTTCTGGCGGAGAAGTAAAACGATCTGAAATTTTACAATTGTTAGCTCAAATGCCGGATTTCACAATGTTTGATGAACCTGATTCCGGTGTGGATATTGAAAATGTTGAATTATTGGCTTCTGAAATCGGTACTTTATTAGATAAGGATAAACCACAAGGTTCCAGAACTAGAAGTGGACTTTTAATTACTCATTTAGGTTATATTTTAAACTTTGTAAGTGCTGATAAAGCCCATGTTTTAATTGACGGAGTAATTTCCTGTTCCGGAAACCCAACCGAAATTTTAGAAGATATTAGAAAAAATGGTTTTAATGGATGTGTTGAGTGTGCGCAATGTTTATGATGATGCTGAAAGGGCTAAAGATAAAAAAGCAGCATTAGGTGCTGATATCACTATTGAAAATTTCACTGATGAAACTGTTAATGCATTAGACATGATTGACGATTTGGATGATTTGGACAAACAAACCAAAACTGACCTTTTACAAGTTGGTGTAGATACTGAAGAGAAAAACAGGTCAGGATCATTTTTACAGGTTGACCAAAGTAATATTTTTACAAACAATTCAATGTCAGATTCTATTGAGGTCATGAATATTGGTATTGCACTTGAAAAATATAACTGGCTGGAAGACTATATCTGGAATGTAGTAAAACCCGATGCTGATAAATACACTGCTAAAACTGCTTTAAGAGAAAAGGAAGATGGTGTAAAAAGTGGTTATTTTGTAAGATCTCTTCCGGGAACTAAAGAAGTAATGCCAGTTCAGGCATGCATGTTTATCAGTGATGAAGACATTATGCAAACTGCACACAATGTAATAATTGCTGAAGAAAATTCCGAACTCCATTTAATTACCGGATGTGCAACCGGTGATGATGTAGGCTCAGCAATGCACGTTGGTGTATCTGAAATGTATTTAAAACCAGGTTCCAAAATCACTTTTACAATGGTTCACAACTGGGCGGAACAGGTTGAAGTTCGTCCTAGAACTGGTGTTAAATTAATGGACAATTCCACTTACATCAATAATTATATATTGACTAGTCCTGTAAGTACTATTCAATCATTTCCTACTGCTTACTGTGATGGTAAAAATTCAAGAGCAATTTTCCAAAGTATTCAGGGCGGTAAAAAAGATTCTATTATTGATGTTGGATCAAGAGTATTGCTTAATGCTGAAGGCGCCCGTGGAGAAGTTATCTCAAGAGCTGTAGCTCAGGATGAATCTAAAATTTATGCGAGAGGTCATTTGGCAGGTACTGTGCCTGAAGTCAAAGGGCATTTGGAATGTCATGGTCTTGTTTTATCAGATGACAGTTTCATTTATGCAGTGCCTGAACTTGAAGCTAGTTCTGCAAACTTGGAAATGTCTCACGAAGCAGCTGTAGGTAAAATTTCAGAAGATGAGATTAATTACCTGACTTCAAGAGGAATTTCCGAAGAAGATGCAGAATCCATGATTGTTAGAGGATTTTTAAACATGGATATCACTGGTCTTCCTGATGAATTAGCTGAGCAAACTCAAAGAATGATTGACATGAGTCTTGATGGGATGTAATTCCCTCTATTTTTCTTTTTTTTCTAATTTTATTTCATTATTTTCTTTTTTCAGAAATTTTGTTTTATAGTATATAAACCTTTTGAATTTAATTTCTAAGTAACCTTTATATTAATTATTAATGAAATATATTAATCAGTACATAATGTAATGCTGAGCTAGCTCATTACGTACAGAAATTGTGATTTTAAGGTATGCCTAAACAGTATGTCTTAAAAAAAAGATTTTAAAATTTTTTAAAAAACTTTAAAATTTGAATTTGAAAGACTTAAGTTTTTCTAAATTCGCAAAAAAATATTTATAGAGGAGGAGAAACTCTATGGCTGATGATGTAAAAATTGTAATGTTTTGTTGCAACTGGTGTTCCTATGGGGGAGCAGACACAGCTGGTACTGCAAGGATGCAATACCCACCGAATATTAGAGTTATTCGTGTAATGTGTTCAGGAAGAATTGATCCACAATTTGTTTTAAAAGCATTTAAAGAAGGTGCTGACGGTGTATTTGTAGCTGGATGTCACATGGGTGACTGCCACTATGACGCTGGTAACTACAAATTAGATCGTAGAATGAGATTAATTTATAGATTAGTTGAAGATATTGGAATTGGTAAAGAAAGAGTTCACCACGACTGGATTTCTGCATCCGAAGGTGAAAAATTCTCAGAAGCTGTTAAAATGATGGTTAACAGAATCAAAGAATTAGGTCCAGCTCCATTAAAACAACAATTAGATGCTGAAAGATAGATTGGAGGAATGAATATGGCAGATAAAGTTAAAATAGGAACTATGTGGTTCGGAGGATGTTCCGGTTGCCACTTATCCATTGCGGATTTCCACGAATCCTTAATAGATGTAATGGAATTTGCAGATTTTGAATTTTCCCCTGTACTCATGGATACTAAATACGATGAAGTACCAGAATTAGACATTATTATTGTCGAAGGTGGAGTAAGAAACGACGAAAACAGAGAATTGGCTGAAATGTTAAATGAAAAAGCTAATATGGTTATTTCTTACGGTACTTGCTCATGTTACGGAGGTATTCCAGGTCTTGGAAACTTATGGACTGTTGAAGAATTAGAAGAAGAAGCATACATTAATTCCGTATCTACTGTAAACCCTGAAGGTATTATTCCTCACGAAGATGTACCTCATCTTGAAAGTAGGGTAAGACCTATTGGTGAAGTAATGGATATTGATTTAATGATTCCAGGTTGCCCACCTCGTTCTGATGTTGTAGCTGAAGCTATTTTAACATTATTAAGAGGAGAAACAATTGAATTACCTTCAACCAACCTCTGTGAAGTATGTCCTAGAGAAAAACCACCTGCTGGTTTAGCTATGGATTTCATTAAAAGACAATTTGAAGTTGGTGCTCCTGAACCTGACTTATGTTTAATTTCTCCATTGGTATCCAATGTAGAGGATGTTACGGTCCTACTGCTAAAGTATTAGACCAAGGAGCAAAAATGATCAGTGCGATTGCATCTGACTACGGTGTACAAGAAGATAAAACCGTTGATCCTGAAACTGTCGCAGATCAATTAGATGATATTGTAGGTACTTTCTATACTTACACATTACCTGCTGCTTTAGTACCAATCAAAATGCAGAAAGGAGGAGAATAAAATGGTTAAACTTACTATGGAGCCTGTCACTCGTATTGAAGGACACGCTAAAATTACAGTACATCTTGACGATGCTGGAAATGTTGAAGAAACAAGATTACACGTTATGGAATTCAGAGGATTTGAAAAATTCTTAACAGGTCGTCCTGTAGAAGAATTACCAAGACTCGTACCTAGAATTTGTGGTATTTGTGATGTACAACACCACTTAGCAGCTGCTAAAGCTGTTGACCAAATTTTCGGATATGATGATTACGAAATCTTACCTGCTGCATACAGAATGAGAGAAATCATGAACTGGGGTTCATACATGCACTCCCACGCTCTTCACTTCTACTTCTTAGCAGCACCGGATTTAATCATTCCAAATGGAACTAGAAAAACTAGGAATGTTTTCCAAGTAATTAAAGATATGCCTGAAATTGCACTTCAAGCTATTAACATCAGAAGAAACGGTTTAGAAATGGTTAGAAAAATAGGTGGTCGTCCTATTCACCCTACTTCCTCCACTCCTGGTGGTATTTCTACCGAATTAGATGATGAAACTCAAAAAGATTTACTTGAAAGAGCTAAACAAAACGTAGAATTAGCACAAGCTACTTTAGATTTAGCTATTCCAGTATTTGAAGAAAACATCGACTTAATCTCTTCATTAGGTAACTTCGGTGACACCAGACACTGTGGTATTGTAAAACCTGACGGAACTTGGGATGTATATAATGGTAACGTCAGATTCAAAGACAAAGACGGTAGTGACATGTTCGAATACAGAAACGAAGAATATACCGACTATGTTGCTGAACACGTAAAACCTTACTCCTGGTTAAAATTCCCTTACATTAAAGAAATGGGATACCCAGAAGGTATTTACAGAGTAGCTCCATTATCAAGAATTAATGTTTGTGATCAAATGCCTAAAGAAGCACCTCTCGCACAAGAAGCTCTTAAAGCTTTCCGTGATGCTTTCGGCTATGCTCAAGCACCATTATTATTCAACTATGCTAGATTAATCGAATTATTAGCATCTGCTGAATGTGCTGCTGCAGCATTAGAAGAAGATTTATCAGCTCAAAAATTCCCTGATGAATTAGAAAGAACTGAAGGTAAAGGTGTAGGTATTGTAGAAGCACCTCGTGGTACTTTAATCCACCATTACGAATCCGATGATAACGGATTATGTAATTATGCAAACATTGTTGTAGCTACAATCCAAAACAACCCAGCTATGGAAATGGGTATTCACCAAGTTGCAAAAGATTACATCAAACCTGGTGTAGAAGTAGATGATAAAATCTTCAACTTAATGGAAATGGTCTACCCACTCAATGGATAGTCAAATGAGATTAGCTGAAGTAGATATTGTAGACAGTGAAGGAAACCTCATTAAAAAATTCTAAATTTAAGGGGGTTTTTTATAAATGATTGTATTTAATGAAGATGGCTGTATAAAATGTGGTGCTTGTGAAGGTACTTGCCCTACATCAGCTATTGAAGTAACACCAAATGCTATTATCCACTGTGACACTTGTGGTGAAGAACCTAAATGTGCAGATGTTTGTCCAAATGGAGCATTAAAAGTTGAAGATTACGAAATCACTGATGGTGTATTCCAGAAAAGATTAGTATTCAACTCAATTGCATGTGATTCATGTGGTAAATGTGAAGAAGTTTGCCCACAAGAAACTATTAAAGTCACTGGTGCTAAATTAAAAGAAGTTGAAGGATTCTGTGTAATGTGTCAAAAATGTGTTGACATTTGCCCAGTTGATGTAATTGGAATTCCTGGTGTTAAAGAACCTGCTGAATATGAGTTAGATCTTAGCGGTAAAGGTCCTGTTTTCATCGATGGTTGTGTTGGATGTGGAACTTGTGTAGAACCTTGTCCTGTAAACGCAATTACTCTTGAAGAAGTAGGAAGTCCAGTTACTGTAAATGATGACTGTATCAGATGTGGATTATGTTCTCAAACTTGTCCTTGGAATGCAATATTCATTGCTGAAAAAGTACCGGTTAAACGTTCAAAAGAAATCACATCATTTACTTTCGATTCAGCTAAATGTATCGGTTGTAACACTTGTGTAGAAGCATGTCCTGGAGACTTTATTTCTGCAAACAGTGCTAGTTTAACTGTTGCTATTCCTAGTGTCTGTGCTGCATGTGGTTTATGTGTAAAACTTTGTCCTGTTGACGCTTTAGATATTGATGTCGAATGGGGTGAAGGTGCACCTGTAGATGCAGAAGGTATTGGAAGAGATGTAGAAAAATGTGACTTCATTGGTGCATGTGCTAACAAATGTCCTACTGAAGCTATTCGCGTAGTTACCAAAACTGGTATGTTATGCCCTGCTTTAGAAGAAACTGATTCAGAACCATCTTTCACTAGCTGTATTAGATGTGGAGCTTGTGCTTCAATGTGTTCCAACGATGCATTGAAAGTAGATCAATATGAATTAACTATCGACGGAGAACCTCTCCTCAGAGATAGGATTTCATTCAACCCATCTAAATGTGATCAATGTGGTGACTGTATCGAAGCATGTCCATATGACATGATTCACAAAACAGATAATCCTAAATTACCAATTGCAGGATTCTGTACTTTATGTGGTCAATGTCTTGAAGCATGTCCAGAAGACGCATTATGTTATAAATAGGTGTGATATCACACCTCTATTTTTTCTTTTTTTAAAACAAGTTAAATTTTATTCATTACTATTTTTCCGTTAACGATTGTCATTATAGGCATTCCTGTGTAACTCCAACCATCAAACGGTGAATATTCTGCTTTTGTTTCGAATTCGTTAATGTTAAATTTCCCTTTTCGTTTTAAATCAATCACTGTAAAATCAGCATCTTTTCCAATAACAATTTCTCCCTTGTTTTCAAGACCATATACTTTGGCGGCATTTTGTGAGAGAATTTTTGGAATAATACTTAAATCTATTTTTCCTTTGTTTACTTCTGTTAAAAGGAGAGGCACCACGGTTTCCAAGTTCGGAATTCCTGGTGAAGATTGCCAAACTCCTTTTGTTTTATCTTCTAAAGTATGAGGAGCATGGTCGGTTCCAATTATTGAATCTGTATCTAAATCGTCAATGCGGATGCTGTTCTGTTTTTCTCTTAATGGAGGATTAGTTTTTATGAATGTGCCATATGTATTGAATGCTGAATTATCAAGCAATAGATGGTGAGGTGTAAATTCCCAGCTTACAGGTTGTATTTTACTGGCACTTTTTGCAAGACTCAATGATTTGGATGAACTTAAATGACAGATATGTAATCTTAAATTATTTTTGCCTGCAAGTTCTATGGCCTGTTTTACGGATTCATCCTCTGATGAGGATGGTCTTGCATAGCTGTAATCTATAGCTTCATTTTCTTCTTTTTGTTTTAATTTTTCAGTTTCAGCTTTGATAATGGTCTGTTTTTCACAGTGAACTGCAACAAGTCCGTTGTAATCTGTTGTCTGTTTTAGTTTTCCCAAATTGGAAAATATTTCTTCTAAACTTTCATCACTTTCCAAATCCATAAATACCTTAAATGAAATTGGATTCAATTCAACCATTTTTTCCATTTCCTCAAGGCTGCTGTGTCCTGCCTGAAGTTCAAAATTAACAACTGATTTGCTTTTTCCAATTTCGATTTTTTCTTTAAGTGATTCATATGTATTTGTCTTTGGAAGGGTATTCGGCATATCGATGATGGTTGTAAATCCTCCGTTTGCAGCAGATAAGCTACCTGTTTTGAAGTCTTCCTTTTGAGTTAGGCCGGGATCTCTAAAGTGAACATGGGGATCAATAAAACCTGGTAATATGTAATTGTCTTTAATATCTATGATTTCATCACATTTTATAGGATTTTTTGAAATTTCAACGATTTTACCATTTTCTACTCCGATATTGTACTGTCCGATTTCATCAATAAGCTTACAATTTTTAATAACTAAATCCATTTTCAGTCCCCATTTTCTACTTTGATATTATTATTTATGTTTTTAAAACATAAGTTTTTTTTAATTTGAGGTTTAAATTTATGTTTATGTCTCAAGTTTCAAATATTCTTTCACGTGATAGGAAATTATTTTTCAATGATTTGGATGAAAAATATAAAATTTCAGATACTACTTCTGAAGTGAATTTGGTCGCTGATTTCACTGAGTATAATCCTTTACATAACGGTCATTTTCATTGCATGAAAACTGCAAAACATATGTTTCCTGACTCGTTATTTGTAGCTGTTGTACCTGGCCTATTTGAGAGAAGTGGCAGAGGTATCCCATATATATTGCCAAGACAACTTAGGGCAGAAATTGCCATTTCTGTTGGGGCAGATATTGTTGTTGAAGGTCCTCCAATGGGAATTATGGGGTCCGGACAATACTCATTATGTCTTTGTAAGATGTTTAAAGCACTAAACACTGACCATATTCCTAGAGGATACAAACCCGTTGAAGGAATAGATGAAATATTGAAAAGAATTAATATGGGACATCATGTTGCTCCAAAGCCTTATAAGATAGTTGATAAAACAACCAATGAAATTATTCTCAAAGGAAAACTGGAAGAGGATAATTATGTAATTACTTCATTTGCCAATTCTTTAAGTAAAATCGGTTTTGACTATACTGATAAGTTTCTTTTTGTTGAACGTATTGAAGGAGTTAGCGGCACCCTTATTCGTGAAAGTATTCTTGAAGATGATTTTGATAAAGTTATTGATATGATGCCTTCCAAAACTATTGAAGTGCTGAAACGTGAGATAAAAAATGATTCAATAATATATGGCATCAGAGATGAGGAAACTATTATCAATACTGCAAATAATTACAGTTTCGAGGAATTAGCTGGTTTAAACTTGTTTAATGAAAAATTAGCTCAAAATATAATTGATAAAAGACCATTTAATAATATTGATGAAATTAATGAAGCAATACTGCACGGATTTTCAACTCATTTTCGCCAAAGGGTCTTAAGCATTTTGGAAAATCCCATACCTAAAAAACTAATTTCTGAGTATATTGAAAATTATCCTTCTGTAATTAGAATTTTGGGATATAAAAATGATGATTGTTTGGAAAAATTTAAAAAAAAGGTAAATAATGAAAATATTTCATTATTTAAACACCAGTTACAATATGGTTGATTACGTTTTGTGGGTTTTTAAGAGCAAATACTGCATCCATAAATGTTGGGTATGTAGTTCCTAATACGAATAGGTAAATTACATAGTATAAAACAATTAAAATTACGATAATTAATATAATTGTTAATAATATGTCAACAACACCCATTGGCTCTTTTTCGTCTTGATAGTTTAGTTTATGTATTCCTTTTTCATCAGGTTCAGGTGCTATTTTTTGGGTTTGGCCACCTTGCATTTCTCTTGCGAGTTCCGCCCTGATTCTTGCTTCCATTTCCTCTGGAGTTTCATTTCTAGGAATGGTTCTTTGAGGAACTTCTTCCACAACAGGTCTAGGTTTGTATTCTTTTTTGGTTAAAGATCCGTATTGGGCTTCATCTTTTGCAAGTTGTTCTCCTAAAGGAACTTCATTTTCATCAAAGTACAAATCATCTAAATATTTTTCATATTTATCTTCAAGATTTTGTCTTCCACTGGTTTTAGGAGGCTCATAACTGTGATCAGGATAAATGTATTCAGATTCTTCAGCAACTGGTTGCTGACGAATTTCAACTTGAGGTTCTGCTGGTCTATATTCATTTTGTGCAATTTGTTGTGGTGCAGGTTCATATTCATTTTGTGCAAATTGTTGAGGTTCTTCCTGATAAATACTTTCATTATCGCTAATGTAAGATGATTCAAGACCTCCGGAATATTCAATAGAGTCTTTTATGTTATATGGAGAATCATCGCTAATTACTTTATACTCCTCAGCAGGTTCTTCTTGAGCATAAGGTATTTCATATTCTTCTTGAGGTTGATAAATATTTTCTTCTTCATATACTGGTTCACTTTGCACAGGTTCTTGTACAGCAGGAGCTTGTTGTTGATTATTGTCAATTCCAAGTCCTACAATTTTTTCTAAACAGTCTTTACAATAAATTTTTCCAGCTATTTCTAAACCACATTCTTTACAAATTGATTTTCCACATATTGCACAGGTATCTGTACCTTCTCTTTCAGGATGATAATGACATTCCATAAGTATACACTCTCTAATGAATAAATTTTATTAATGTTTATATTTATTATTTCTATTTATATAAAACTTTTCATTCTAAGCGGTTTTGTTGATAATTTTTTCAGCTACTATTTCTGAAGCAATTAAATCATCAACTGTTGCAAGAAAACTTCCTAATTTGTCACTATTTATTTCATAATTAATTGTTTTCCCGCTTATTCTGCTTTCAATATAGTTCTTATTATCTGCTTCCAATGAATTATATATTAATGAAGCAGATTCCTCAGTTTTATATTTTAATGTTAATGTTGCGTTTATTTTCATTTTTTCACTGTTTCTAAATAATATATTAATATTTTTGTTTTGATGATATTTATCTTATTCTATGAAAGTGACTGTCAAAATGTTAGCTCTTTGACAGAATTTTTTTAAATTTCTTTATTTTCTTTTGTTTTTGCATAAAATTAGTGAGATTCTTTAAAAAGGTTTA
>NZ_CACWVY010000060.1 GCF_902764455.1 uncultured Methanobrevibacter sp. | reverse complement strand
ATTGAAGAATAAGGGCCACCAAATAAAATAGCAATACTTTTACATTCATCTACTTTATGTTTTAATTCATCAAAAATAGAATCAATATAATCTCCATATCTTGTAGTTTCCACAACAAGATTAGGTTTAATTAATTTTAAGCTATTTTTAAGACTCTTATTAGAGGACATAACATTATATCCCCAGTAAACGTCATCTGGTTTATCAGGTGTGACTATTACTTCTTTCTTAGCAATCTTAGTAATCTTAAAGTCAAAAATCTTTTTAACAGTAAGTTGCTCTTTACAGAATGCAAGTTTATCCATACCTATATCGACATAAGTTCCTTTCTTATTTCTTTTAACAGTAAAACCTTGTCTATAATCACCGACGTCAGGTTGATCATTAACAGGATGATGAGGAGTCCTAAGTGGTGGAAGAATTCCAACATGCTTTAATTCAGGACGTATAGGAAATGCTTTTTTCCTCAAATATTGAGGAGTATTCATATAGCTCAAAATTTCAGCAATAAAAGCTCCATCAAGTTCTCCGTCTTCATTTTTAACATGATTATCATTATAAATAACCACATTATCTGCTTTAAAAATAGCCAAAGCCCTTCCTAAAATTCCAACTTTATAAGTACGAATTTTAAGGTCTTTTGACTCAGAAAGAAACGAATTTGGAATAAATATAGATAGCTCATCTTTATACATTAGTTTTAATTTATATAAAATTAAGTATATAAAGATTACCCTACATTTATATAGCTATCACTAAATAGACTTACACATTTACAAAATATTATATCACTTATAATATCCGTAGCTTCTTTTTATGCTACCAACTTTTATACTCAGAGAATATATTAATATAAAATATGTAATAACCACTATATAAAGGTATTGTTTTTCATGTGTAAAAATTTAAAAAACGAGATTTAATTAAAAATTAAAAATTCAAAACTGCTCGAATTACAATAACATTAACGTTTTGCATTTCTTTTGTATGGAACTCATAAATTTTTGGAATTGGAAAATCATATCTGAAAATGTGAGTAATTTCCAGATTATTTTTTTCATAATAATCTATCAGGAATTCTTCAGTTGATGCCATGTGAAATGAATATAAAACATCCGGTTTTAACTGGCAAGCCTTACGTACAAAAGCCAAATCCTGACCATGCTCTGCATTTCTTTGAGAGCCGAAGGGAGGATTTTGAATAATGGTATCAACTTCATAAACATTATCAAGATCATTTATATCATTTAAGATAAAATCCACATTGTCCAATTTTAACTTCTGTGAACTTTCACAAGCCAATCTGATTGAATCCTCATCAATGTCCACACCGCAGGATGTATTTGCACCCATTAGACCACAGCCGATTGTGAATATTCCACTGCCGCAGCCCAAATCCAAAACATTCCTTTCTTCAATATCTCCAAGTGAATAAGCATTCCAAATCAAATCAGATGCAATAATTGACGGAGTAGTATATTGCTCAAGACCCACCTTCGGTTTAGGGTGAGGAGGTATGGATTGAAGTTTCATTTCAAGATGCTTTTTTCGTTTAATTTTTCTCATATAATCAACATATTTAATAATTATCTAATATATAATATTATATTATTAATAAAAAATTACTTTGAGGTTTCATATGTTTGAAAAAGTATTAATTGCAAATAGAGGAGAAATCGCTATAAGAGTTATGCGTGCATGTCGTGAACTTGACATGAAAAGTGTAGCTATCTATTCTGATGCAGATAAAACCTCTTTATATACAAAATACGCTGATGAAAGTTTTCCTTTAGGTAATCCTTCACCAGCAAAATCTTATTTGAATATAGAGAAAATTATTGGTATTGCACTGGAATCTGGAGCTGATGCAATTCACCCAGGATATGGATTCTTAGCAGAAAATCCAAAATTTGGCGAAGAATGTGAAAAAAATGGAATTAAACTAATCGGACCCTCAGGAGATGTAATCCATAAGATGGGAGATAAAATTACTTCAAAAGCCCTTATGAAAAAAGCTGGCGTTCCGGTTATCGAAGGTACTCCTGAAGGAGTGACAGATATCGAAGAAGCAAAAGATATTGCCCGCCAAATCGGATATCCTGTTATTGTTAAAGCATCTGCAGGAGGTGGAGGAATAGGTATGCGTGCAGTTTATGAAGAAGAAGAACTTGTACGTGCTATTGAATCTACACAGTCAGTTGCGTCAACAAACTTTGGTGATTCCACAGTATTCATAGAAAAATATCTTGAAAAACCTCGCCACATAGAATTCCAGTTACTGGCAGATGAACATGGAAACGTAGTCCATGTTGCAGACAGAGAATGTTCAATTCAAAGAAGACACCAAAAGCTTCTTGAAGAAGCACCTTCCCCTATCATGACTGATGAGTTAAGAGAACAGATGGGAGGAAGTGCAGTTAAGGCTGCAGAATATATCGGTTATACCAGTGCAGGTACTGTTGAATTCTTATATGATAACGGTAATTATTATTTCCTTGAAATGAATACCCGTATTCAGGTAGAACACCCAATTACTGAACTTGTAACCAATACTGATTTGATTAAAGAACAAATTAGAATTGCAGCAGGTGAAGAATTAAGTTTAACACAAAATGAGATTCAAGTAAACGGTCATGCTATAGAATGCCGTATCAATGCAGAAGATCCTCTAAATGATTTTGCACCAAATCCTGGAAAAATTACAGGTTACAGATCCCCTGGTGGACCTGGTGTACGTTTAGACAGTGGAGTATACATGAATTATACCATTCCAACATTTTATGATTCAATGATTTCAAAATTAATCACTTATGGAAGAAACAGAAATGATGCAATAAACAGAATGAAAAGAGCATTAAGTGAATATATTATTTTAGGTGTTAAAACCACAATTCCATTCCATAAAGCAATTTTAAGAAATCCTAATTTCATTTCTGGAGATTTAAATACACACTTCATTGACCAGCATAAAAAAGGTATTGATACAGAAATGGCCAATATCATTGAAGAAGATGCAGAATATGTTAACAAATTAAAATCCACATTCATGCCTAGTAAAAAAATAGCTGCAATTTCAGCAGCTGTCGGATCATATCAAAATATTGTAAAAAGTCAACAAATGCAAAAATAACTCTTTGGAGAGAATCTCATGGAAACTGAAATTATAAATTTATTAAAAAAAGAAAATAAGCTTTCAGACAATACAATTGAGGAAATACAAAATATAAACATAGACGATTTCTCAAACATTGTTAAAGAAATTGGAAAGCAAGAGACAGACCACATCAATGCTGAGGAGATTTCAAAAGATTTGAACACTGAATATATTGGTAAAAACCTCTACGTTTTCAAAGAAGTAAACTCAACAAATACTCTTGCAAGATTCTTATCAATGAATGATGCAGAAATGGGAACTGTAATAATCTCCGAAAAACAAACCAAAGCAAAAGGAAGATCAGGCAAATCTTGGGAATCTCCATTGGGAGGAGTATGGTTATCTATAATCATAAATCCTAGTGTTGATTACTCAAAAATCCCTTTGATTACACTAGCTACCGGAGTTGCAGTTGCAAAAACCTTAGAAAAGATTGGTGTTGAAAATCCTGAAATCAAATGGCCAAACGACATAATGATAAACGGTAAAAAGGTATGTGGAATTTTAACTGAAGCTGTAACAAAGTTAAATACCATTGAAAATGTCATTATTGGTGTTGGTATTGATGCTAATTTAAATGTATCTGATTTCCCTGAAGAACTTCAAGAGGGAACAACAACCCTTAAAGAAGAACTTCACAAAGAAGGAAATGAAAACAAATTAATCCAATTATTCCTTGAAGAATTTGAAAAAATCAATGAACTCTTCAATGAAAAAGAATATGAAGTTATCCTAAAAGAATGGAGAAAACGTTCATACTCCATTGGAAAAATTGTAGAAGTAAGAGAACCATTCAATACTTATTATGATGCATATGTCTTGGGTATAAGTAAAGACGGAGCTCTCATTGTTGAAAAAATTGATGGAACCTTAGAAAAAGTAATTTCAGGAGAATGTATTATTAAAAACTAAAATACAATCTCTCTACATTCATCTTCATTAATAACTACTTCATGTAGCTTATTAATTGAAGATTCTATTTTTTTATATAAATCATTTAAATCTAAATTAAAAGCATCATTTGTAGATAAATCAAATCTTATTGTTGCAGATGCACCTGGCATTGATACTGCAGGAATGGTAATAATTCCAAAATCATTCAAAAGAATAAATGAAAATACAAATGCCAAATCATTGACAGATAAATTATGGTTAACTGTAATCTCACCAGCTAAACCTTCAGGTGAAATCATGACTCCTGTAGGAGTAGTCTGGAAATTTTCATATTTTTCGTTTAACAGGTTAAACAATTCATCTTTTCTGGAAAAACTATTAATCAGATTCTCTTCGTTGAAATTTTTAATACCATTTACCATTGCAAGAACAAGAGGAGGTTGAGCTTCAAGACCAAATTGATTGACCTTGACCTTGATTTTATCAATTAACTCTTTTCGACCTGCCATAAGACCACCTCGAGGGCCGGGCATTAATTTATCAGTACTAGTAATTGCAATATCTGCACCCAAGTCACATGCTTTTGGCTGATTGAAAACAACCGTTCTAAGCCTTGCACCTGAAGCATCATCAACCATGACAGGAATGCATTTTTCATGAGCCAATTCAATGACTTTCTTAAATTCATTCACATCAATTACTTTATGATCCATAGTAGAACCTGTAATGATAACCAAAGAAGTGTTTTCAGGAATAGAAAATTCTTCAAAAACATCAGTTTCTGAATAATTAGCACCAACCAGATTACAGCTACGTGGAATTGATGGATGAGCAGGCAATTCAGCCAAATAATGAACAACATTTGAGCCTTTATCAACTAATGTTAATATTGTAGCCAATATTCCTGAAGAAGTCCTATTTAAAGGGAGAATTTTTTCCCCGCCTAAATGAGACTTACCCACTTTTTGCAGTTCTTCTTCAAAAATAGCCGGACCAACATAAGTTTCCAAAAGACTAATTTCAGAGGGAGATGCAATAAATCCCCCAGATAAACCAGTTAAATCAAATAAAGAGTCCCTTCCCTGAGTTTCTACATGGTTTTTAATAATTGAAAGAGCTTTTTCTCTTTTTTTGACTTCATCCAAAGAGTTTTTAATAATCATCTAATCAGAATCGTCAAATTGTACTCTGTAATCTTCAAAGAATTCTAAAATAGCTTTTAATTGTTTTTCATCAACTTGAACAGAAGTATACTCTTCTTCTTCTGGAATTCCATAGAAATATTCTGCATAGATAACTTTTCCAGTTGCATCAGTAAAAATAGTTAAACCATCGGAAAGTTTATCAGGATTTCTATTTTGGAATTCTACTTCCAGAGAAACACCAAATTTTTCAGAAAATTTTTCTTTTTCCTCTGCGTCTCTGTTACATTTTCTAATTTTTGTCATTCTAGATTTCAATTTTTTTACAGCTAATTCATCAATATTGTCAACCATAATTACACATCCAAAAAAAATTTTTAAAATTCATTTAAATTAAACTATACTATATAATGATATTATATATAAGTATTACTTATTAATATTAAAATCAATCATACAAACTGTTTCCATGACTATCCATTGCCACAATAAGCGGACCAAAATCTTTAACTTTTAAATTCCACATTGCTTCAGGCATTCCTAAATCCAACCAGTCAACACTTTCTATTTTTTCAACAGCATCGACATATAAAGCAGCACATCCTCCAGTAGCAACCACATAAATCGCTTCATTTTTTATTAAAGCTTCACGTACTGTATCATCCATTCCACCTTTTCCTATTACAATTTTCGGACCCATATCCAAAACATCACTTTGATACGGATTCATTCTCATTGAGGTAGTAGGACCTATAGCAACCATTTCATATTCATCCCCTTTTTGAGATATGATAGGTCCAGCATGGAATAAAACTGCACCATCAATATTCAGTGGCGCGCCTTCTTCAAGAAGACGCTTATGAGCCTGGTCACGAGCAGTTAAAATATTTCCAGTTAAATAAACTACATCTCCCGCTTTTAATTCTGATAAATCTTCGTCTTTAATCGGAACATTTAAATTTTTTTCCATAAATTCACCTAATATGATTAATTTAATTATTAAAAATATATAAAATTTTTAGCTTTAATAAAGTTAATGGCTAAAATCAAAATTTAGAAAAATCATGAAACGAAATAATATCTATCATTTTGGACATAACATTATTTTTCTAAAAATTTTACATTGAATTTTTGGTAAACCATACCATCATTTCAAACCATGTTAATTCTCTAAACAATAGTTTAAAAATCAAAACTTATCCAACATATATTACCTCCAATTATTACATTGTTCATATAATTTTTCCAAATCGAAACTAAAATTTTAAAAAAATAAATAGAACCAGCTAATAATGATAAAAATTAAATATTACGATGAATAATTTATAAATATAAAAGCAGAAATGCTTTTTTGGATTATTGAATGTCACTAAAAAAGTGAACATAACACAATATGGAGGAAAAAAATATGGAATCTAATCAAGTATCTGGAATATTATCCGTAATTTTAGGATTAATTTTTATAATTTTCCCAATTTTTAGTTCCGGACTAGTATCCATTATTATTGGAGTAAGTTTAATATTCTTAGGTCTAGCAATAATATTAGCAGGATTTTCCGCTATTAATGTCCTCATCGGAATTCTGGCCATTATTTTCGGTTTATTATTCCTATTTAAGATTGATGCATTATCATTCCTTTTAGGAATACAATTCTATATCATTGGTATTATAATGCTTTTATTAGGTATTATAGGGCTTTTTTCAGGACCTGGCGTGTCAAAAGCTGCTTCAATATTGATTATAATTCTAGGTATTATAGCATTTATCCTTGGAGGATTATCACTTGACCAGCCACTTTACGCAGCAATTCTTATAGGTGTATGTCTAATTATCCAAGGTATAAGGTTATATATTGCAGAATAGAATATAAATAAGCAATCTTTTGATTGCTTTCTATTTTTTTTAGAAAAATAAAGTTTTTAACTTTATAGTCTATTACTTAATGTTTGTACCATTTTTGTAATTTGTTCTTGGGCTGTTATGTTTTTTTTTCAACATAAGGTTTACCAAGCTATCTCCCATTGAC
>NZ_CACWVY010000059.1 GCF_902764455.1 uncultured Methanobrevibacter sp. | reverse complement strand
AGCAGAGACTGCAAACAATACCAAAACAATTACTGTTAATGTTAACAACAATCTTCTTTTAAACACTTTTAATCACCTCTCTTTGAAAATCGTTTTCAGATTGAAATCTTAATGTTATATGTTATCTTTCTTGAATTTTAATAATATAACTTGTGATTATCTTTATGGCAAGTGGATTGCAATATCCCAAAATCAGGTTATAATTTAGCATACAACTTAAGGTTAAAAATGAACAGGGCAAATAATGAAAAGCAGAGTCAATTAAAAGTGTATACAATAGATTTTCCTGTAAAAATATAATAGCTTCAATTAAAATACTAAATCAATAAATGAAAAAATAAAAAATGAATAGGGTTAATCTACATCACTTAAATAAGTTTTGCAATAACCCATTCATCTTGTTTTAAAGTATTTGTGTTCTTTTTCAAAGGTAAAATCAATGCCATAACTGCTGTCTGTAATTTCAACCAGTCTGGAATCGTTGGATTTCATTAACACAATTGCCCTGTTAACCAGTTTTGTTATTTCAAATTCATCAAAAATTTTCTCGCTTAATATGTCGGAAAGTTCTTCTGCAATTTTTTCAGGTGATTTTCCATCAGAAGGCTTTGTCAATGGCTTTCCACATTTAATGCAGCAGTTATAATCAACAGTATATACGCAATCACAGTCCATGCATAATTTTACAGGATAGTTATTTTTTATAATCAAATCTGTTGCTTGCCAGAGATATTTACCATGATTGTTGATAATCTTACAGCACAAATCAATAATCCAATCCTGATTAAAGGGATTTGCTCTTACCTGTGATTTTTCAGATTTATTCATCCTTGCATACAACTTGAAAGCATAATCAAGGTAACTGAAAGCATTTTCATAGTTTTTCATATTATAATAGTCTCTTGCATTGTTGATGTAACGTTTAAAATCATCAGCAATGTCCTCTTTATATGATTCGCCATCATTGTCTTTCAGATAACCCATATATGGAATATCCGGAACTCCCGTGTCATTGCCATCCCCAATAGAATCACCGACTTGCCATTCTCTCATGTTAATGTCACTTCTTTAACAGTTATTGTCTGAATAAATGTTTATAGTAACAAGTTTATATCAATTCCCATTATTGTGCTGACAGCCATTGCACCAAAATTAAAATATGATTAATGCGGATAAATGCCATTCCATAGACCCGTTAAAATTCGTTTTGAGAGTCTGTAAAATTTTATATGCTTTTTTAAGGAGCCTGCCAATGAAAAAAAAGTAATATTCACATTAACATTAACAATTCCATATTCGAAACTAAAATCCTCCTGCACTGTGATATATATGGTCTTTTTAAAATATGACTGACATTAACAAGCGTAGGCGTTAATGTAAAATCAATCATCAGAAATTAACACCTGAGAGAAAGCACTGATTTAAATTAACACTGACATTAAGGATTCCAATATCTGAACTTGAAAGCGAATTGACACAACACAGCCATTAAATATTCAAAACGGCATTGGTGAAAAATGAAACAGCGCAAAACTGGAATTTTGTGATATATTTTTTTTAAATCACTGCCTATGCATAAAATTAATTACATTGATTAAGAAATAGTTATTCATGAACATTAAAGCGCCAATAATTATGGAGTTAATTTTTATTGTGATTTCTGTTCTGGTATATATTACAACTTCCAACACATTTTTCATATTCAATTTCCTTTATATCGGAACTGCAATAGCTGTTGGACTCTTTTTGATGGGTAAAAACAACAGATACGCAAGAAACCTGATTATGCTTGCAGTCGGATGTTACCTGTTTTTTTATGTAGGCATTATAGGTCATGAAAACCTGTCCCTGTCCGGATTTTGGTATTATTTAAGTTTAGGTGTTTTTGAAGGTGCCGTTATTCATTTTCTGATTGCAAAAATCCTCGGACCATTTCTCTTTGGCCGTGGATGGTGCGGCTATGCCTGCTGGACAGCAATGATACTTGATCTGCTTCCTTATAAAACCCCTCAAAACGAAAGGAAAAACTGGGGGCATGTCAGATACATATTATTTGCAGCAATATCATGCGGCGTATGTTCACTATTCGTTTTAAAAATTGCCAATCTCGATTCAGTAATATTTTACCTGTTTATTATAGGAAATATCATTTACTATATTCTTGGAATTACTCTTGCGTTTTATCTTAAAGACAATCGTGCATTCTGCAAATACATTTGTCCGATTACTGTATTTTTAAAGATTTCAAGCTACTTTTCACTTTTAAGGGTTAAAGTTAATGAAGATAAATGCGTCGACTGCGGCAAATGTGTAAAGGCATGTCCGATGGATGTTGAAATGTTAAACAATTCCAGAAAAAGAGAAAACGGCACGGAATGCATATTGTGCCTCAATTGTGTTCACAGCTGCGGGAATGATGCCCTGAAATTATGATTTAAAAATACATGTTTTAAAAAATTAAGTATTTCACTCATCATAATGCATCATTGACAGCAATATTAATTATTTGCGCCGAACAGCCTGCCATACCTGTCCATAATGGGCAATACAATATTTGGTTTATGACTGAATCATTATTTGCCGCATACCCGCTATCCTGCGCTGAATCCATAAACCACTGCAAAATCATATGCTGACTCTCCAAATTCAAAGGATTCTTTAACATTCTCAAATGCTATTTTCACCCGATATTTTGAAGATTCCTCATCATACTCCGGATAAACATCCATAAGACAAATTATTATATCCCGAATATATTCTGCAAGAGAGTTATACTCTTTAAATTCACTGCAGCCATTTACATATTCCCTGCCATATTCACCAACATCAATAGCTTTCAGATATTCATCTATCTCATTAAATCTGTTTTCCAGTTCAAATCTTAATTTTAAAGATTCATTATAATATTCACTTGGCTCATATTTGACATTATGTTTATTAACGAGTGTGTCAATATTATCCAGTGCCTTAAATTCCTCCGCTTTGTAAAATAGGATTTTATCATAAATTTCAACTGCATCTTTAAAGTTACCTGATTCAATCAGCTGGTCTGCCCTATCATATAATGCCCAGATTAACTGGTCGGTATGGTTCCAGTGTTCACGTGGATTTTCATAAAGAGAAAATCCCTTTTCATATAATTTAACTGCTTTATCAAAATCACCTAAATCAAAATATACCACGTCAGCTTTCAAAAGATAAAATATTGCCTCATCAGGATATAATTTTATTCCATAATCCGCATATTCTAATAATTCATCATTTCTTCCAAGATATGCAAGAGCATTTACCATATAAACCAGTGCAGGCTCATTGTCCTTATCCAGCTTAAATATCTCCTCACAAACTTTTAGAATTTCTTCACGATTGCCTATCCTATCCAGGTATTCGCATCTTTTAAGAAAGTAATCGATTAATTCTTTTTTAGATAACACACTGTCATATTTTGGAATTTCAGAGTATTTACCGCAACTGATTAATGCCTTTGTGAAATTGTAACCAGGAATTTCTAAAGCATTATAGAATTCATATGCCTCATCAATTCTATTTATGCTGATTAAAGCCTCAATTTTATTTATTCTAAGCCAGCAATAATCTTTAATTTCGAGACCTGCTTCACAGCAATTTAAAGCTTTCACAAACTCCTTTCTGGCTGAATATGCTATTGCCTCTGCATTGTAAGCATGATAATTATCTGGATATAACATTCGGATTTGCTCTGCAATAGGCAAAACCAGATGATACTGGCGCCAATTACAATAAATGTATAATTTATATGTTAAAGCACTTTCATTGTTCTTATCCTGTTTTAGTATCTGATTACAGACCCAGTCCAATCTGGAATAATCCTCTTCACCATATGCTTTTTCACATTCATTTAATAATTCCTGCATTTTAATCCCCCCATAGCGTATATCTCTCCGGCCGGCATCCATGCAGACAGATAACCACATTAAAGAGAATTTGCCTTCATCCAATTATTTCCACACATTTTAAATCATCATATCCCACTAATTTAATATAAGCTTCACGAGGTTCAAAGATGTAGTTTAAATCTTTCAAGTGCTTTATGAATGCGTCAAATTCCTTATCATCAAAACCTTTCAATTCCTTTTTAAGAAAATCCAGAGATCTACTAAATACAATTGAGTTTTCTTTAAGCAGGAAAGTTAATTCACGGATTTTATACTCAATATATCCGTATAACTCATAATCCTCACATTCAATGTGCAATCCTTCAACTCCCAAGTCAAATTCGCCGCCGCATTTTTTGCAGTGATAATTTGGAGGATTTAGAGGTATACAGCAGCCTGCTAAAAATATCTCTTCACGTTCTGCTTTTTCACGCCATTCCCCAGGAGGCAATCCCCAGACTATTGGAATCAATTCGCCGCCGCATTCAGGACAGAACCTGATGTCGAATCTGGATTTGATATTATAAATCCATGAAATGTAATAATCACCAACTACCTCACTATCATTTTCTTTTATTTCATCAATGACTGATTCATAATCCTCCATATCCTCTTGCAAACAGTATTTTAAAGCCTCTGAATATTTTTCAGTTTCAATCAATAATTCAATGATTTCAATATACCATGGGGCGTTTTCATAACACTCCATTGCTTCATCAGTTCTGTCCAACTTAAGCAAAGCTTTGATTTTGTTTTCATACAGCCAGTCAAACTCTTTAATCTTTAATCCTTCCACACAGCATTTTAAAGATTTTTCATACTCTCCCAAATCATAATAAGCCATTGCACTGATGTTTTTATAGTAATAATTATCCGGATAAAGTTTAACAGCTCCGTTTAATATTTTTAAAGCTTTTTGAGGTTGATTTAAAAAGCAGTATGATATTGATTTATAGCCTATCGCAATTTGGTTATCCGGATCTTTTTTAAAAACTTCATCACAAAGTTCTATGAGCTTTTTAAAGTCTTTTTCATCGTATGCGCATTCACATTCATTTAATAAATCCTGTATAGTCATGTTATCACCGAAATTGGATTTTCGACAATTCATCTAAAAACTATATGTGTTTAGGTGACAGTCTTAATTGTATAGTAAAAATTTGTTAATAAAATGTTATTATCTTGGGGTTTATAAATCTTTCGGTAAAAAATAAAATTTATTATTTACGGGTCTTTCAAAAGCTTTTATATACATTCATCATATTTTTATCCGAGATAATAGTTAAACTATGAAAGAAATTGAAAAAATGAAAGCAGGTCTTGAATATTCTTATGATGATGAAGTAATAAGTATGTTTAAATTAAAAGCAATCAAAAACAGCACCAGATTCAATGCAATTGATGATTCTGATTTTGAAAAGCAATATGAAGTGCTATGTGAGATTTTAGGTTCTGTTGGAACTAATGTTATGATGTGCAAACGATTTTCATTTGACAATGGGAAAAACATTTTTATAGGAAATAATTTTACAGGAAACTATAATCTGACAATTCTGGATATTAAAGAAGTGTATATCGGAGATAATGTAATGATTGGACCAAATACATTAATACAACAGTTAATCATCCATTAAGTCCAAAAGGCCGACGCAAACATTTGGCAAAAGCAACAGAAATACATATTGGCAATGACGAGTGGTTAGGAGGCAATGTTACAGTCCATCCAGGCGTGACTATTGGAAATAACGTTGTTGTAGGTGCAGGTGCAGTTGTTACAAAATATATACCCGACAATTCACTTGCTTTAGGAGTTCCTGCAAGAGTTGTTAAAAAAATAGATAATGACATTGAATAAAAATAAAACACTAAAAGACATGTTAAATCTCAAACATTAAAATTAATAGATGCAAAATCAATTATTTCATGAACTAAATTTCGTTTAAGCAATTCCTCTTGGAAAAATGTTAAATCCAAATCATTAGATATTACCGGACATTCTTTATCTTTTGAAAATAGAATTAATTTTTATCTTCAATAGACGGGTTTAAAACATCCGTATGCTTTCGCATGAAATATTTATCAATATTATCCAAATTATTAAAATCAGCGAATGCATTATCAATAGAATCCAATAATTCTTCGCAAGGCTGATAATATTCTTGTGAAAAATTTTCATGTTTTTTGAGATTTTCAAAATTATGTCTAAGTTTAATCATTAATTGAAATCTTGAAGATGGCCTCAAATCTTTAAAATAATCGTGAATAACATTATAATATCCTTTACGTTCTATTTCGGAGATAATGAAATGAGGAACCACAATTGTGATTCCCGATTTAATAAAAAGTTATTTAACTTTTTTGCAGATGTTGTAAGAAATGGTATCTTGTATTTCTCAGGAAACCGTGAATAAATAATGACATTTGCGTCATAGATTATCTGAGTCTCATTTTTAAGTCTAATCATTTAATCACATCCAGCCAATTCAAATTCCAGATCATGTAATCTTAAAGAAATTCCTAATTCCTGACTTATATAATCTTGAATCCTGTTGAATTCAATTTCCAGTGAAATGAGATTCATGTACTCAAATACTTTAGGATTTCCATCACACAAATCATATATTTTTTTAACATTCAAAACATAATTTGACAATAATTTTAATAAATCATTTTTCATTTCTAAATTTAATGTTTCATTTTCTAAAACCATACTTAAATAATCAAGAGATCCGGAAACGATTATGCTGTTATTGCACTGGCCAAAATCAGCAAAATATTCTACATACTCATTAATTCTGTTCAATAGAATTTCTTTCTCATTATTCATATTATCATCAATGACTTATTTCATCTTTTTTGAAGAGTAATCGGAGGGTCTTTAAACATTTGTCTTAAATCATTGACCAGTCTTGCTTAACTGCATCCTGATGCATCAATGCGCAATTCTTTAGTATTTACAGCATCCTTATTCTGATTTACAAATCCAAAAGCAATACTCCGCAAAGAATAACTAAAACTACAATTATTGCCCCAATAACAATAATAGGTTTAGTTTCAATGTTCTCACTCCATTACTCCAAATTACCATCAACTACATTTGGCTGGTTATTTTTAATATAATCATAGCTCATACCATCATTCTGACCGCCTGCTATACTACCCGATTGGCTTTGAGATTGAGAATCGCTATAATCTGTTACTTCCTTTTTACTATTCATTGGAGTTCCGTCAGATTTGTAAGCAGAAGATGAAGGCTCTTGGCTACTGGCTGAACTGTCTCCTCCATTATTGTTTTGCTGAACGGCAACTTCTTTTTTGCCCCATATAATGCTGTCAATGATATGGCTTACAATATCCTTGTTTTTGCTTATGACA
>NZ_CACWVY010000058.1 GCF_902764455.1 uncultured Methanobrevibacter sp. | reverse complement strand
CATCAATAGTTCCATTAGGACCTACAGTACCAGAAATACCAGTAGAAGTACCATTCTCATAATAAATCTCATAAGAAACACCAGTAGCATTAGTACTATTATAATCAACCTTAATAGGCTCACCATAAACATAAGTCACATTTTCCCCATTCACTAATGATGGATATGGATTTACAGTAACATTTTCACATGGATACTCATTGTTTGAAGTATTATTGTCCTCTTCTGTGGAGTTTACAGAAACTACATTTTCAACAATGCCTACAGCTAAAGTCTTGACGGTTATAGTCAATTCAAATATATCACCATTATTTACATTACCTATATACCAAATGCCATTGTTTTCATCAAATTTACCAACATTATGAGTATCAACACTAGTAATTTTAACATTACCAGTTATTTTATCAGTAACATTGACATTAGTTGCATTAGAAGGACCTAAATTAGTAACAGTGATTGTATAGGTTACTTCATCTCCAACACTGACATTATTTTTATCGACAGTCTTATTGACTTTCAAGTCAACAACAGGCATAGCAGTAACATTGGTTTTGTTGGATACACCAGTTTTGTTTTCAGTTGAATTAACTGTAGCAACATTAGGCAATATTCCATCTGTTAAAACAGTCACATTGAAACTGACACTGTAACTGGAACCATTTTCTAAATTACCTATTTTCCAGACAATTGTATTTTTGCCGTCGAAATCACAGGTTACATTAGTGCTTTTACCATCGAATTTAAATGCACTGTCCAATACATCTGTAATATTTACATTTGTTGCATTGGAAGGACCTAAATTGGTAATTGTTATTGTGAAAGTGACATTTTCACCAACATTGACCTTGTCAGGATTTGCAATCTTTATGAGTTCAAATGCAACAGCAGGTTCTACGATTAGTGGAATTTCACTAGTAACATTAGTTTTGTTTTCGTTACAGTTAGCAACAGCAACATTTTTGTAGATACCATTCACAGTAGCATTTACGACTACATAAACACTTTTGGTTTCGCCTTTAGCTAATTTATCTATTGTCCAAGTGACTTTATTGCCATCTTTTTGACCATTATCACTAATGTCATTTGTTATTATAAATACATCCATGATTTCATCGCTGATAACAACATTGGTTGCGTTTGCAGGACCGTTGTTTGTTATGTTGATGATGAACATGATTAAGTCAGTCACGTTTGCATTTACAGTCAGATTAGTGTATTTTACAATAGTCAGATTGACTGGTTCAACATTAATCTCTGTTGTATTTTTAACTTCAGTATCATTCTCATCACAAGTGACATTTACTTTATTAGATATTAATCCAATACCATTGGTACGGACAACAACATAATATTTATGAATATCACCGGCATCTAACTTAGTTAAATTCCAAGAAATAACACGAGTAGACGGATTGTAAGAATAACCTTCTGAAGCAATATTTTCAAAGATTAACTCTTCAGGCAGTACATCACTGATTGTTAAATTTGTAGCATCAAATGCACAATCATTTTTAACAGTAATAGTGTAATTTACCAAAGTATTATTTCCAACATTAGTCACGTTAGCAGTCTTATTAATTTTTAAAACTACAGGAGCAACTTCAACATCAGTAGTATTTTTAACTTCAGTATCATTTTAAGTAACATTAACAATATTAGTTAAAGTACCAGCCTTATTCACATTAACAAGAGCAGTAATCCATAATTCAACAACATCATTGCTATTCAATTTGGAAATATTCCATTTAGCACCATTGACTAACTTCTCACCATTAACAAGAGCATAACCAGGTTTACTAATTACGCCGATATCATTAACATCCAAACCAATAGGCAATTCATCAATGACAACAATGTTAGTAGCATTACCAAGATCAACATTACTTACAGTAATCAACATTACTTACAGTAACAGTAAAGTTAACCAAAGTATTATTAGCAACAGGAGAAACATCCACAGTCTTATTAATATTCAAGACAACAGGAACAACAGTGACGTTAGTACTGTTCTTAACTTCAGTATCATTTTCCTTACAAGTAACATTCACACTGTTAGTAATATTACCCACTTGCTGAGTATCAACAATAGCAGTAATCCAGAATCTAACAACAGTATTAGACTCCATAAAGGAAACAGTCCACTGAACACCATTATTAAGAGCAACCTTAGTCACACCAGCACCATTAGCATCAATAACACCACCATCAACATAAGTCAAATTAGCAGGCAATTGATCAACAACAACCACATCAGTAACATTAACCAAAGCAGTATTGTTCACAACAATGGTAAAGTTAACAACATTAGTGTTAGCAACCCAAGTAACATTAGCAGTCTTATTAACAGTCAAAACAACAGGAACCACAGTGACATTAGTGCTATTTGAAACTTCAGTACTGTTCTCTATACAAGCAGTAGTAACAACATTAGTAATATTACCTAACTTATCTGTTTTAACAGTAGCAGTGACCCAAACGCTTATATAATTACCGGAGGTAATGTTTGAAGCAATCAAAACCACATCATCAATACTAATAGTATCTACGGAAATAATAGCTCCATTACTTTTAACAATACCCCAATCAACATAAGTCAAATTAGCAGGTAATTTATCCTCAATAAAAATATAAGAAGCATTACCCTCACCAATATTCTTAACGGTAATTGTATAGTTAACTAAAGAATTATTAACAACATTGGTAACGTTGGCTGTCTTGTTGATAATCAAAACAACAGGAACAACAGTGACATTGGTACTGTTAGAAACCACAGTTTTGTTCTCATCACAATTGGTAGTGACAACATTAGTAATATTACCTAACTTATCTGTTTTAACAGTAGCAGTAATCCAAATGCTTACATAACTACCGGAGGTAATATTGGAAACCTTCAATGAAATACCATTATCAATAATAACGCCATGAGTATTAATACTAGCGCCATTGCTTTTAACTATACCCCAATCTTGTTGTCTGAAAGTCATATTTTCAGGTAAAACATCTTTAATGATAACATTAGAAGCATTACCTAAACCAATATTTTTAACAGTAATTGTATAGTTAACTAAATTACCATTAGAAACTTTAGTAACGTTGGCTGTCTTGTTGATTGCGAGGTTTACGTCATAAATAACGAAACTGTTTTTATTTTTTACAGCTTTGTAATATGCATCCTCTTGGTGGACAGCATCAACAGTATATGTGCCTGCTTCAAGATTATTGACAAATTGAACAGTAATTGATCCGTCAGTTTTAGTTACTGTAAGACCAGAATCATCAGGCAATGCACGTAAAACACCATTTTTATTATTGTTTTTAATATTACCATCAGTAATGTTGTATATTACAGTATTATTTCTCTTGATAAGGATATCAATCAGCTGAGCATCCTCATAAGGACTTTGCCAAATACTGTCTGCATCTACAAAACCATTAGTAGGTTCAGCATATTCATTTGTATTAAATGATTTTGGAGAACGACCTTCACTATCAATGGAAAATTCACAATTAATATTTTTCAATTTAATTGTGTTAAGTCCACCATCGTTCCAGATTGCATTAGCAATGTTATCATTTGCTATCAATGAAATTTTAACAGTGACTGTAGCTAGAGCATAAGTCTTATTACCTTCAATCTCTATGGTAATTTCCTTACTGTGTGCTTGGTTTCTTTCAAATACAGTATTTGCTATTTTAAAATTACCAGCATTTGATGTTTTATAAATAGCAGAACCGTTAGTAGCATTGTTATTATTGAAGTAAGCTACATCAATGTTAATATTATTAGCATCACCGTAAATTGCACCACCATAAACAGCAGTGTTTCCAGTGAAGTTTGCATTATTAAGTTCTTGATCTTCTGCCCAGTAGTAGATAGCACCACCATTTTCAGAAGCCTTATTGTCTTTGAAATTGGCATATGTTATAGTAGCATTTCCATAAATAGTACCACCATAATCAACTCCAGAGAATATAGCTCCACCATTCTTAGCAGAGTTAGATGTGAAATTAGAATATGTTAACTTAGAACGATCATCTGCAATAACTATAGCACCACCAATATTAGTAGCAGTGTTATCAGTGAAATCAGAACCACTTACATCAGCTGCATATTCTATATAGATAGCACCACCATCAGTAGCATTGTTAGATATGAATTTAGAATCACTTACAGATCCACTACTACCAAAATGGATAGCACCACCCTTCTCAGTAGCATTATTGTTTTCAAAAACAGAATCTGAAACAAATCCATCACCATCCCATTTTATAGCACCACCATTCACAGCAGAGTTATCAGTGAAACGGCAATTATCTTTAATAGTTATAGTTGAACTTTCAATTCCAATAGCCCCACCATTTTCATCAGCAGAGTTATTGAAGAAAATACAATTATTACTTAAATAACCATTATATCCTTGTAACCAATAATAAATAGCACCACCTTTTTTAGCGGAGTTATTAATGAAACTACAAGTATCAGTTATATTAGAATTATCACCTTCAACTTTAATAGCACCACCCTGATCATCAGCAGTGTTATTAATAAAAATACAATTATCTTTTATAATAGCATTTTCACCTACAATTTTAATAGCACCACCCTGATTAGCAGTGTTATTAATGAAATAACAACAGTTATCTAAAGTTCCATCATCTTCATGCCATTGAATAGCACCACCATTTTCATAAGCAGTGTTATTATTAAAGTAACAGTTATCTTCTATAGTACTGTATTGACCATCCATATATATTGCACCACCATTCTTAGCAGTATTATTGGTAAAGTTACAGTTTTGACTTATATAAGCATAATTACCACTCCAATAAATAGCACCACCAAACTCAGTAGCATTATTATATATGAATAAACAATTGTCAGAAATACTACCATATGGATCATTCCAAAAGATAGCACCACCATTCTCATTAGCAGAGTTACTAGTAAACTTACAATTATTAGTTATATTACCTTTTTCACCATACCAAGCAATTGCACCACCACTATACTGAGTAGAAGTGTTATTAGTGAAAATACAATAATCAGCAATAATACCATTAACAGCATCCCAACAAATAGCACCACCATCATCTTCAGCAGTGTTATTGAAGAAAATACAATGATTAGATATAATACCATTTTCACTATACGAACTAATTGCACCACCATATGATTTAGCAAAGTTATTAGTGAAATTACAATTATTAGTTATATTACATTCATTACCTTCCCAATAAATAGCACCACCCTCATCTTCAGCAGTGTTATTGGTGAAATTACAATTCAATATTTTTCCATAATGACCATCCCATTTGAGAGCACCTGCCTGACCACCAAAATGCCCATATTGACCAGCAATTGCAGAGTTATTATAGAAATTACAGTATCTCATAATTCCATAATCTCCCTGGAATTCAACAGCACCAAAATCATCTGCGGAGTTATTGTTGAAATTACAATGGTCAAATATTACATTTATACAATCATGACCGTTCACTTTTACTGCACCTGCATAACTAGCAAAATCTGTACCAGATTCCTGCTTTTCTATTGCATGGTTATTAATGAAATCAGTGTAATCGACTGTAACATTAAAGGTTATAATTTCTAATGCAGCAGATCCAAGATAATTTCCTTGATTAAAACCATCTTGAGGAATAGCTGTATTATCTTTAAAGATACAATGGGAAATATTTGAATTTTTTGCAGGTTCCTCAAAAATAACAGCTGAAAATGATCCGAGATTATCTGTGAAATTAGATTCAATGATAGATAAATTTTCACAAGAGGATGTCAATGCAGCACCATGATACCAAACCTTGTTATCTTCGAAAGTACATTCAGATATAGTACCATTTATCGGCATTATTGATTTTGTATAATCAATTACATCATTCTCTTTAATTACCAAACCCCAAGATATAGCACCTGAAGTTCTTGCATAATTGTTTCTAAAGGTACAATTTGTTATATTACCGTTATTACCTGCCCAGAAAATTGCACCTCCTCTGTTTTTGTTATCATCACCAGTAATTTCAACACGGTTATTTTCAAAAACAGAATTGATTACAACACCATTTTCTCCGGCCCAGTAGATTGCACCTCCTTGAGAATTATCAACACTAGAACTCATAGTATTTCCATAGAAATATGAATTATTAATAACACAGTCAGCACCTTCTACATTAACTGCACGATATAAATCCCAATGGGTAGCATTTGCATTTTTAAAGGTAATGTTGTTTAAAACAACACCACGAGCAGTATCATTAACAGTAAATATTCCATGATTGTGATTTGCATCTATAGTATGGTTATTACCGTTAATGGTTATTTTATTATTAATTACTATTTCTTTAAGAGTATCCGAACCTCCATACAAATAATCTCTGGTCAATTCCATGATTGGATTTCCGGCAGTGATATTGCCCTCAATCTCCTGTTGAAGATCAGTGAATGTTCCTGGAGGATTAGCACTTAGAATTTGCTGGTCAGTAGCACCTAAAGCATTGTCTGTTTCATTGTCAGCAGCACTTACAGCACTTATGCTTAGAAGAATTATAATTGACAATATGAAGATTAACTTTTTGCTTTTCGTATTTTCACCTCCTTTTAAATTGTTAAGTTAATCGAGTAAATAATTTATAAAATCATTTACTCATTAAAAATATTTTTTTAAAATAATATATAAGTATTATTAATTTTACTAAAAACAAGCAATTTAAAAATAGTTGACTGGGAAACTAATTAGTTAACTGGTAAATTAACTGAAAAAAAAGAAAAAAAAATGAAGTTATGATAAACATCACTACTTATTCAAAATCCACTTTTTCTCCAATCACTTTAAGGCCGATATACATTAAAACTATACCAACAGGAATACAGATGTACCATGGCACTCCCAGTCCTGCAGGAAGGTAACCTACAAGAATAGCTATGGATGCAACGAAAAATGCATAGTAGATTTGTGTTTGAACGTGGTCTATATGATTACAGCTTGTTCCCATTGATGAGAGAATTGTTGTATCTGAAATAGGAGAACAGTGGTCTCCGAAAATTGCTCCGGTCAGTACTCCGCTGGTACACACGATGGTAAAGCCCATGTCTCCTGAGCTTACTGCCCATGCAAGCGGGATTGCAAGAGGCATTAATATACTCATTGTACCGTATGCAGTACCTGTTGAAAATGAGATTATAGCACTTAAAACGAAAATTAAGGTTGGAACAATAAATGCAGGAAGAGTTCCGCTTAAAATACCTACCAGATAGTCTGAAGTACCGACTTCACCGATTACTCCTCCCAGTGACCATGCAAGAAGCAGGATTACCGCAGTGATTACAATGGTTTTCATACCTCCAATCCATTCGGATATTGCATCTTCAATGCTAAGTATCTTTTCACTGACTGCCATTACGATTGCAACGATTGATGCTAAAAGTGCTGCCTGGAATAATGCCTCTGCAGTATTTGAAGCTGAAAGCGCTTGAAAAATTCCATCAAATGATAATGGAGATGTTTTCATTAAGGTAATGAGAGCCTGATCGCTTCCGTTTAAAATTGCAGTGTATCCGCTCCAGTAGAATGCGATAAGTGCACCTATAATCAGTGTAGCCACTGGAATAATTGCGTTCCATACAGATAATTTAATGCCTTCAACAGGTTTTACTTCATCAAAACCGTCTGCATCGCCAACGGTGAGTTTTTCATCGTCTTTTCTGGCACGTGCCTTTTGTTCTGCTTTTTTCATTGGTCCGAATTCATATAATGTTAAAGCGGAAATCACAATGAAAATAAGGATGAATATGTTGTAGAACCTGTATGGTATGGTCTGAAGGAATATTCCAAAAGCTGAAATATTTGTTATACCGATCGATTCAAATCCTGCTGCGATCAGACTGATTTCCAAACCGATCCATGTTGAGATGATTGCAATACCTGCAACAGGAGCTGCAGTTGCGTCTACTACAAATGCCAATTTTTCTCTGGACACTTTAAGTTTATCCATTACAGGCCTCATGATAGGTCCGACGATTAATGAGTTTGCATAATCATCGAAAAATACACATAAACCTAATAACCATGTAATTAATTGAGCTTTTCTTGGAGTGTTAGCCCTTCTGGCGAATGCGTCTGCAAGAGCTTTTGCCCCGCCCATTTTTGTTATGAGCTGGATAATTCCCCCAATAAGAAAACATTGGAGAATAATTCCCGCATTCCATGGGTCTGCCATACTGGAGATGACCTGGGAACTTAATTTTATGAATGCATTGGTGATTGTGGAGAAGATATTCAAATCATTTACACACAGCATGAATTCTCCAACGAAAACACCGATAAATAAGGATAGAATAGTTTCTTTTGTGATGAATGCTAATATAATTGCCACAAGCGGCGGCAATAATGTTAAAATTCCGAATCTGATAGAATTATTTGAATTTGCAGGTGTTTGGGATATCCATAATGACAAAACAAAAAGGAGTATTATTGAAACAGCAACAATTAATCCGAATTTAAATTTATCAACCATTTATTATCACACCGTTTTCAATTAAAAAGTTATAATTCTTTTAAAAAATTTTAAAACAATATTTTAAGCAATAAATACTGCCTATATTAATATTATACATATAATGTAATATTATTTGTACTTTTTAATATATAATATTATAATTATTTTTTTTGCATCGCTCGGATTATCCATTACTCAAAAAAACCAATAATTAATATAGTTTAAAATTAAATATTTTTTATATAGGAGAAAAAACAATGAAAAGACTTTACGCTTTACTTGTAATTTTGATAGTATTATATATCGGCATTAATGCAGCTGCCGGAAACCTGCCTTTCACAGATACACAGGCAGTTTCCCAGGACAACGATGCAGGCGGCGTTTCAGCAGGACAGGGTGACTTTCCGAAACTTGAAAACTTCACCGATAAAAAAATAAACGACAGTGCCGTAAGCTATAATAATTCAAACAAGAATATGACAATTGAACTCAAAACAATTGACAACGGCAAGGATATAGCTAGCATGGGCAATTCCGGAGGTTACTCTTCCAATCAGACCGTTAATCAAAATGGAGTTACAGCATACTTCTTCTACAATGAAGGTGTTGAATCCTACAGTGCAGATATATTCTTCAACAAAAACAATCAGAACTATATGATTTCCGGCTCCAACATAACATATTCAGACAGTGACTACTTCATCAATCACTGTAAAAGCATTATTGATGCTATAAGTGGCGGCCAGGATTCAAAAGGTATTACAAGATGGTAACGGGATTTGTATAATCCGTTAATCATCACTACTCTTTTTTTTATATTCAATTTTTTTAATTATCTATATATTACATTAATACAAATATTTTTACTATGAACGTTTTAGTTATTGGGGCCGGAGGGGTCGGAATAGGTCTTGCAGCATCAATGTTATCTCAGGATGCAAGGGTGTCAATCTATGCAAGAGGCGAAACCGCAAAGGCCATATCTGAAAATGGAATTCGAAGGTGCGGACTTTTTACCGATTATTCTTTTTCAAGTGATGAGCTTTGTGTTTACAGCAATTATGATGATATTGCCAAAAACTCATTCGATTATGTATTCATCACATCAAAGACAACGGCAAATGATGACATCTCAGAAAAATTAAATCTCCACAGGGATATCCTCAAAGATGACTTCAAAATCATTATATTTCAGAACGGATTTGGAAACGATGAGCCATATCTGAGATTTTTCAAAAAAAGCGAAGTTTTTTCGGCACGGGTAATCACAGGATTTGCGCGTCACAAAAGATATATCAGTGAAGTTACAGTTTATACAGAACCTATACTAATCGGATCACTTCAAAATGAAGATCCGAAAGATTTGCAGATTATAGCCGACATGATTACTGCTTCTGGAATAAAATGTGAACTTACCTCAGAAGTTGACAAATACCTCTGGGCAAAGATGCTTTACAACTGTGCTCTTAATCCATTGGGTGCGATACTTGATGTCAGTTACGGAAAACTTACTGAAAACGAATATTCCGTTGAAATCATGAACAGTATACTGGATGAAATTTTTGAAGTCATAAAAGCAAGCGAGTATGAAACATTATGGGACAATGCAGATGACTACAGGAATCTCTTTTACTCAAAGCTGGTTCCGGATACCTACAGTCACTTCTCATCAACACATGCTGACATTAAAAGAAGAATCAAAACCGAAATCGATTCCTTAAACGGCAAGGTTATTGAGCTTGCAGAGAGGTATGATATTGATGTTGCCACCAACAGAATTATATATAATATGGTAAAATCAATCGAAAGTGACTTCTAGCATACTAAAACTTTATATATGTTAAAAATCTAAATAGTATTGTTCATATTGTTATATACTATTTTTTTATAATATCTATTTTTTTATAATATGAACAATGGTGATGGTTGAAATGAGCATTCGTTTGTATTCCTTTAGTGGTGTTTAGGAAGAGAATGTTCATTTGTTTTTAAAAAATATCTTATTTTTATCAGAAATTATTTTCACGTGATTATTATGAGCAAACTAAAAGAATTAATAGAAGAATATATTGAACTTGAAGAGAAGCTTGACTCAATCGATGATGATGAAAGCGAAGAATTCAAGCTAACTGCTGAAACACTGCACGATATGGGTCATGAAATAGACCATCTTGTCTACAATGAGGAATTCGTTATTGTCTACAATGCAGATACCGAAGACGATGAAGTAATAGCATTGATTATAAGTGATGAAGATGATGAAACACAGGAGTTTTTAATACCGGTATACACTGATGAAAACGAAGCTAAAATAGCTATCGAATCATTTGCTGATGATACCGACGCAGACTTTAAATGCGACAGGGCAAACGGAAATGCAATTGTTCAGGCATATGCAGATGATGAAGAATTTTTAGGCCTGGCAATTAATGCACCTCAATGCGATTTTGTAATATTTGCAGAAGAAGTTCATGACTGCAGTGAATAAAAATGAATCCTAAAGACTACGAAGATTATCAGAAGAATAATGTGAAGGCTTCCAAAAGCGCCCTTAAGGATTATATTCAGATTTATGCCGACATTGCAAAAAAGCTTAAAACCGAAGATACACCTGAGCTTGAAGCCGTAAAGAAAAATATCAAAGATACATACCCCAAGGAAATATATTTCACATTAGTCGACGAGATTGAAAGACCTGTCAAACTGACAATTACAGATACAAGCAAAGAATATGTAATAGCTATTTTTACAGACATCCGCGAATATGCAGTAGGAAGTGCAAAAATATCCAAGCTCTTTCTTGACAAGCTTGAAATGAAGGTCATCACCCCCGATGACATTTCAGCTTTAGCCGAAGAGGATGAATATTTCCAGGGCTTTGTAATCAATCCTCACTCACAGAACTTCAATATGGATAGAAACGGGAGTTTTTAGATGAAATTCATTTGCCCTACAATTGGAGAAGATCATGAAAAGGATTTTCTTGTCACAGGAAGCCTTGATGATTTTAAAATAATCGTTTTTTCTGATTTGGATGAATATGAAAAAGGTTTCAGATATCTTGAAATTGAAGACTATGAACCTACCGAAGTTTCACTCAATCTTTTTAAGGAACTTTCAAGAAACGATGATGCTTTTTCAGGCATCATTTTAAATATTCATGATGAAAACCGATTTATATCAAAAAAAGAAATTTTAGAAGAACTCTTTTAAATTTAAAAAAAAATATTGTAGATGCATTTGCATCTACTTTAGACTATTTTTGTGTTTAACGTCCGACATAATGACCTGCATCGTCAAATCCAGGTTCATCCAGGTTTACGTATCCGTTGTCCTGAAGGTGGTAATTGACTCTGCCGTATTTATTGTACATGTACTGGTCCACTTCAGCCTGACTGTACATCGGAGTTCCGTCTGACTTATAAGCGTATGCTGAAGGAGAGCTGGAAGATGATGAAGATTCCTGAGTAGCCTGTTCTTCTTTTTTCTCAATTGTTATCTTTTTGGTTTCATTACAGGCATTATACTTATCATTTCCTTCATACTTAACGGTTACCGAGTATTTACCCTCACCCTTATCAAGTTTTATTGTTCCTACACCATTTTCATTAGTTTCTACAGAATGATAATCTTTTGTTTTGTTCTTGTCGGTAATAGTAACTTTAACTTTCTGGTTTGCCAATGCAGCACCATTTGCATCAGTCAGCACAACTTTGAGTGAATCGCCTTCTTTTATTGTGTCTCCACCTTTAAACTTTATAATAGAATTCTGTTTCATCATATTAGGCATCATCATTGCAACTACGCCCACCAAAAGAGCAACGACAATTACAATTAATGCCACTACAATTATCTGTTCTCTTTCCATATTTTTTCACCTAACTTGATAATAACATATTAAAATATGTGTAAAATTGGTATTTAACAATTTCTATGAAACATTGCCCTACAGGAAAAAAACAGATTTTAACAATAATGTTGCATTACAAAGTGGATGCACTAAAAAAAAGAGAGATTGATGCTGGAATATCCAACACAAAAATCTTAAAGAGGAATTATTCCTCTTCTTCGTTTTGCTCATCTTCGACAATGTCCTCTTTCATATAATACTTATATCTATAGGACATCTTAAAGCCCTTTTGAACTTCCCTTTTAGGTCTTCTTTTAGGTTTTATATTAGGTCCGTTCATGTCCTTGAACTTGTCCTGATGAGGCTTTGCCAGATTCTTGTTTTCACGGTAATATCTGGAATTTCTATGACGGGTATGAGGTGCCCTGTACATCCGTTTTCTTAAAAGGCGCCTTGTACTTGAAACACGTCTTAACACAAAAATCACTTATCTGTTTCTGTTTTTGGTAGCGGATTTATCTAAAGTAGCTTGAATTTCATCGATTCTTTCAACTACAACTTTAATTGCCTGTTCCCCCTGACGGGTAGGGTTAATACCTTGTTCAACAAGCAAAGCATCTCTTATATCTCTTAATCTATCAATTGAATCAATTTTCATGATTGTACTGTAAAACATGAGATTTCCTCCAAAGTATACTAATAGTTATGATTTTTATATTAAAAAAGATTTTTGTCAGAACGATGAAAATGTTAATGTTATATAATACAAAGGAGAATTAATTAATATGTTTAAAAAACAGCAGGTAATCTATTTGGCAGGAGGTTGCTTTTGGGGGGTTGAAGCGTTCATATCCCGTTTGAAGGGAGTCAATCAGACAGAGGTCGGCTATGCAAACGGTATTGATTTGGCTCCGACCTATGAAAAGGTCTCTACCGGTAAAACCGGACACGCCGAAACAGTAAAGGCAACATACAACCCGGAAATAATATCCCTTGAGGAAATTCTGGAAAATTTTTTCAGGATTATTGATCCGTTTTCCAAAAACCGTCAGGGCCCCGACATCGGAACACAGTACAGAACCGGCATCTACTGGCAGGAGGACTCTCAAAGAGAGGCTGTTATGAGGTTTTTATCAAAAAAACAGAGGCAATTTAAAAAGAGGATTGTTGTTGAAGCCCGTCCGATTGGAAGTTTCTATCCTGCAGAGGAGTATCATCAGAAGTACCTTGAGAAAAACCCGCAGGGCTACTGTCATGTTGATTTAAATTTAATAGACGATAAAGAATTCGACCATCTCTCACGTGAAGAGTATGAAATAACACAGCTTTCTTTAACAGAAGCACCCTTTGCAAACAGGTATGATGATTTTTTCAAAGAAGGTGTATATGTAGACGTTGTAGATGGAGAAGTTCTCTTCTCTTCTGAAGACAAGTTCGACTCAGGATGCGGCTGGCCGGCATTTTCAAAACCGATTTCAGATGACGTTATAATTAAGCACAGGGACTTTTCTCACGGAACAACAAGAATTGAGGTTAGAAGCGCAAAGGCAAATTCCCATCTGGGCCATCTGTTTCATGACGGGCCAGGGGGAAGCCCAAGATACTGCATCAATTCAGCAGCACTGAAATTCATTCCAAAAGAGGATATGTTAAATAATAATAAAAACAAAAAGTAGATATAATGAAAATTGAAGAAATAAAACATCCGGAGCTTAAAAATCACATAAACATGATTTATATGCACGGTGAAAACCAAAACCAGAAAGCTATTGACAAAACCGAAGCTGAAATAAAGGAATATATCAAAGACAGCTATTTCATAATATCTGTTGAAGATGATAAACCTGTAAAGATTCCGTATGCAAATGACGGAGAGTATCTCGTTCCAGTCTTTACTGATGAGGCGGAATACATCAACGGAATGCAGTACTTCTCTCTGAATGTGATGGATGAAAACAAGGAATATATTATTGAAAAACTGGATTATTTTAAAAAATTAAAAGAAGATCCTAATTTCTTAGGATACATCGTAAATATTGCTCGTGTTAGCTATATCATTAACACTAGTCTTTTATGAAGTCGTTTTGGATTTCTGAAACGATTTCAACAAATCTTTTTGAAACTTCATCATCAGGATCAAGTGTTGATATGACACCGTCCCTGTTTGGTGAGTCTGACACTTTTTCTTCTATAGGCAAATCACCTAAGTAGGTAATTTCCATTTCATCAGCGAAAGCTTCACCGTTACCTTCACCGAAAATGTAAAGTTTCTCATCACAGTGAGGACAGATATAGTAAGCCATATTCTCAATAAGGCCTATTTTGTCAATATTCATCATTCCGACCATTTTAACACATTTCAAAACATCTTCCTGTGATACAACATTCGGAGTGGTTACCATAATAACTGCATCAGCATCAGGAATTGTCTGTAAAACTGTTAAAGGTTCATCTCCTGTTCCCGGAGGGTTGTCGATAATAAGATAGTCAAGTTCACCCCAATTGCAGTCGGAAATCAGCTGCTTGATTGCACCGGTTTTTTGAGGCCCTCTCCAGATAATCGGAGTGTCAATGCTTTCAAGCAAAAATGCCATTGACATCACTTTCAGGCCGCTTGGAATTGTAACCGGAAACATTGTAGTGTTGAACTCCTCTTTAACAGACTCGATATAAGCGAGTTTTTCTTCATCACTTTCAAATGTCTGGGTTGCAAGCCTTTCGTCAATGACTTTCCTGAAGGTTTCAAACTGTTCCTGGCTGAATGTCTCACCGTACATGTCATCCAAACCCAGCATTTTAGGGATGTTAGGTCCGTGAATGTCCGCATCCAAAATTCCTGTTTTGTAACCTAATTTCTGTAATGTTTCGGCAATATTTGCCGCTACTGTGGATTTTCCGACTCCTCCTTTTCCACTCATAACAATAAGCTTATGTTTGATTTGACCGAGATTTTTAGCAAGTCTAATCTCCTGTTCAATCATTTGTCTTTGCTGTTCGGGAGTCATCTGACCCCCATGGCCATGATGGCCGTGTCCATGTTCTGGCATATAACTCATCTCCTAACTAAATTTTTTGCTGACTTCTTCTACAGCGAGGATTAATGGATCTGTAACCATTGATACAGGCGGTGCATATGCAAATTCCATATTGCTTAAATCAAAGCAGGTCAAGCCTTCTGTAATAGCTAATGTCATTGTATCGATTCTTTCTGCTACTCTTTCTTCTGCAATGATTTGACAGCCTATAATGGTTCCGTTTCCATCACATATAACTTTAATATCCATTGGTTTTGCATTCGGATAGTAACGTGCTCTTGTAAGTGCCTGTACCTTTTGAACAACAGGTCTGATTCTGTTCTGCTGAGCGAAACTGGTAGTATATCCGACTGCACCGAATTCAAGTTTTCCAACTTTTGATACCATTGAGTTCAATACAGGATTGAATTTTGATTTTTTACCGCAGATGGTACGGGCCAATGTTTTTGATTCACGTACTGCTGTGGTACCTAATTGTGAAATGGTATTGGAACCTAAAATCAGGTCTTTTGATTCAACACAGTCACCGACAGCATAAACGTCTTCAACGGAAGTTTCCATTCTGTCATTTACAAGGATAGCCCATCTTCCGATTTCACAACCTGCCATACGTGCAAGATCCAGTTCAGCCCTTACACCGGTTGCCATGATAACCATATCGGCATCATATAACTCTTCATCACCGAAGCATGCCTTTTCAACCTTGCCGTCACCGATAAGTTTGGTGATAGGCTTGCCGAGCACTACCTGGATACCTTCCATTTCAAGGTATTTGACGAGAATGTCAGACATGTCCTTGTCCAATGACCTTGGAACGATTTGAGGCAACATTTCACTTAAAATAACATTCAAACCCTGTTTTTTAAGTGCAAATGCAATTTCAATACCAATTAAACCTGCACCTGTGACGATTGCACTTTTAGCATCCTTCATAGCTTCCTGAACTCTTATACCGTCATCGATATTTCTGATTCTGAATACTCCATCCAAATCCACTCCCTGCATTGGAGGTACAAATGGATTTCCGCCGGTTGCAAGAACAAGCTTATCGAAATCAATAACAGTTTCATTGCCGTCTTTTTCATAAGTTACTGTCTTTTTATCTGAATCAACGGCAGTTACTTCAGCCTCAGTAATGACTTCGATGTCCTTTTCCTTATAATCTTCCGGAGTTCTCATGACGATATCATCAAAAGACTCGATAGTTCCTGACAATACATAAGGAATAGCGCATGGAGAATATGCAACTTTGTTATCTCTTGTGATTACTGTAATTTCTATGTCTTTATCTAATTTACGTATATTTGAAGCTGTAGATATTCCTCCAGCTCCTCCGCCTACAATTACGACTTTCATTATAACAAAACCAACTTTATGATTTATAACAATTATATTTATTATTAAATACATATAAAAAAGTAACTATTTACTAGGATATGTTTAAAAATGAGGGAAATCGAATTTAATTTAAATGAAAATCCGTTTATGAATTTTTTATCTTCAAGATATGCCCTCTCAGCAAGGGTTAACGTTGAGAGCATGTGGAAGTGGTGTCATGAAAACGACAAATCATTTTTCATAATGAGTCTGGGATGCCTTATGAATGCAGTCAATTCAGTTGACGCCTTAAAAAGAAGAATAATTGACGGGAAAGCTATTGAATATGATTATCTTGAAGGCTTATCTCCAATAATGGATGAAGGCAATGATATTTACAAGGAAATGCGTGTCAAAACACCTCAGGAATTCAGCGACATTCTTGAATGGCATGATTATGTAAGAGAGCTGTCAAATGATATTTTATCCGGGAAAAAGGAAGGATTTTTCATTGAAATGGAAAAAAGAGACCTTACAAATGTTGCCAATTTTTCATGCATCCCGTGGGTTGACTTTGACATGCTTACAAACTGTGTAGTAGAGGGATCTGCCATCCAGCCCTTAGTTACCTGGGGAAAGGTCAATGAAAACTACGAAATGAGCGTTTCAATTACTGTCAATCATATCTTTGTAAACGGCCGTGAACTTGGATACTTTTATGAAAATGCGCAAAAAGAGTTTAATCAGATGGATTAGACTCAATATCTGTTGCCTCAAGCTTCATGATTACAGGCCTTAAACCGTCATTGCATGAAACAATAGCTACACCCGGAGTTTTAATCCAGTCATTATAGTACCAGATGTCTTTAACGCCATGTGCAAGAGCAAAAACATATTGGTATATAGCTTTCCAAGCTTCATCACAAAAATTTTCAGGCTTTGCATAATCAGCATAATATACTTCACCTTCACTCATCATAGGGCAAGTTGACAATCCTTCTACGCCATAGTCTTTTGCAAGATCTTCCTGAAGAGTTGTCTTTAGTATAGTAATTTTTACTTTTTTCATATAAAATAATTTGTTTAAAATATATGATAATACTAATGGCTCAAATAAGAAAATCTAACAAATAAAATTTTTAAAGTAAGATTAGTTCATAAAAATATACCAAAGAACAACAGTTACACCTATACGAAACTATAAAAAAATAGAAATTGTAGGTAGAGTTCTACCTACTTGACTGTAATTTGAACTTTCTTACTCAATTTGTTGTAGTATGCGTTACCCTTGTAGGCAATTGTTGCGGCAAATTTACCTTTCTTAGTCAGTTTGGTAATTTTGAATGTTGCTTTACCTTTGGAGTTGGTTTTTGCAGAGTAGGTTTTCTTGTTGACTTTAAGTGTAACTTTAACACCTTTCATAGCTTTGTTTTGGTTGGTTTTTAAAGCAATACTGTATTTTTTGGTTTTGACTGCACGTTTGAATGTTTTCTTTTTGGCAGTTAGTTTTGGTGTTGCCTTTTTGACTGTGACTTTTACAGTATTCTTGGATGTTTTTTCATAGTTGGTGTTGCCTTTGAATGTTATTTTTGCAGTGTAGGCATTAGGAGCCAAGCCTTTTGTAGACACTTTTATTTGTCCGTTTTTGGTAGTGTATGTTTTTGTATTTTTCAGCTGGACTGTTATATTAACGCCATTTAGTGCATTGCCTTTGGAGTCTTTTAATGTAATGACAAGGTTTTTGTTTACATTGTATACTGTGGTAATAGATTTTGTATTTAAAGTTGTTTTGAGCTTGTTGACAGTAATGGTGGCTGTTTTTGTTATTGGATTGTAATTGTCTTCAGCAATTGTGGTAACTTGCAATGTGTATTTGCCTGCATTTAAATTGGATATTGTTATGTTGGTGCCGTTGACAGTTACGTTAGCTTGGTATTGGTTTATCACTGTAACATTAACTCCTGTAGCTCCTGTAAATGTTACTGCTGTGGATCCGATAGAGTTGTAATCAAATGTAACGTTATTGACTGCTAATGTGGAATTTAGTTTCCTGACAGTTATTGTAGCGTTTTCAGAGACAGCATTGTAATTTTCCTCAGGTATTGTTATTACTGTTAATGTGTAGCTGCCTGCATTCAATACTGGAATTTCAATTGTAAATCCGTCAACTTTGGCATCTTTGCCATCTATTTTTGCAGTAATTCCTTTAGCCCCTGTTGTATCTGCAGTGACATTTAGGGAATTTCCATAATCCAATACTGAGTTGAATTGACCTTGTTCACTTTGACTTTTATTGTTTTGTTGGTTTTTTCATAGTTTTTATTTCCTTCGAATGTGATTGTAATGTTTGCTGTACCGACTGAAACTGCAGTGACTTCGCCAATGGTACTGACATTGGCAATGCCAGGATTGCTGCTTGAAAAGGTTATGTTTCCTTCAGTATATTCGGGCATCAATACATAAACGAGTTTGGTTTTATCTCCAAATGCCAGTTCCAAATCATTTGCACCAATTTTAGTATCTACCTTATTGACAGTAATGTTGGCTGTTTTAGTTACTGGGTTATGGTTTTTATCTGATATTGTTGTCACGTTTAAGGTGTAGATTCCAGCATCCACTGGAATTTCTATTGTAAATCCATCAGTTTTAGCGTCTTTCCCATCGATTTTTGAAGGAAGGTTTGTATTCCAATTCTTGTGATGGGATGCTTAAGGTTGAATTGACCTTGTTCACTTTGACTTTTATTGTTTTGTTGGTTTTTTCATAGTTTATATTCCCTTCAAATGTGATTGTAATGTTTGCTGTGCCTGCTGAAAGTACAGTGATGTTTCCGTCAGATGCAACATTGGCAACCTCTGGGTTATCGCTTATAAAATAAATTCGTCCAGTAGTGTCTTCAGGTTCCAATGCATAATTGACTTTGGATTTGTCATCTAAGTTTAGTTCCAAATCACTTGCAACAATTTTCACTGATGCCTTATTAACAGTAATTGTCACTGTTTTAGTTACGGGGAGGTGGGTTTCATTAGGTATTGTTGTCACTGCTAATGTATAGCTACCTGCATCCAAATCTAAAATTGGGATTGTAAAATTATTAATGACACTAATGGATTTGCCGTCAATATTGGCGGTGATGCTTGTTGCGCCTTCAGTTTTTACGGTAACGTTTTCAGATTCAGGATAATTTAAAACAATGTCATCAAGATCAATGGTGGAATTGGCTTTTTCAACTATTATGGTTGCGCTGTTGACAGTTGCCATTTTAAAATTAGTATATGTTGCATTGATTTCATAAGTTTTGTAATCATTAAATGTGTGCATTGTCCACCATGTGTCCTTGGAATCGTATGTTCCGTTGATTTCATCACCGTTTGGCAGAATAAACACTAATTTACCTCCTATGATGTCGGTTGGAATGTTGGATTTTGCAGTGAGGTTAACTATCTTGTTGTTGGTTGTCATTGGAGTTACATTAATATAGTATTCGATGTTCGGAATTACTGTTATGGTTCTGTTGATTGCTTCAAATCCAGCATATTCAGTATTGAAAATAGCGTAATAGAATCCGACCGGTAAATTCACAGCCCATCCTTCACCGCTTAAACAGCTGTATTCTCCAACCAAACTGTCATTGTTTTTATCGTATACACTTATTGAGATATTTCCATTGTCGACAGACATGCCACTGTTTGTTTTTAAGTCCAATGTTAATTTTTCACCGGAATTATTAAGTGCTACGAAATCTTCCACATTCAATGCAGGAGGAACAATCTGCACATTGTAAGTTGTGCCCGTATCTGTGAAGATACATGTGTCTGCAGTAACTGAATAAGCTTCTGAATAGATATCTGAACCTTCCTGAGCATAATTTCCACTAAAATAACAATTTGTCACAGCAACATTGCCATTTGTATTGAAAATTGCGCCGCCCAAACTATATGTGTCTGCTATGTTATTAATAAAAGTACAATTTGTCACAGCACCATTGATATTTTCTTCAAAGTAAATTACACCCTTCGTATGTCCATTGTTATCAATGAAATTACAATCTAAAATTTTAGCACCACTATCTACAACATAAATAAAATACCAGCTCCAGCTTGGGTCAAAATTTCCATTTATAATGGTTAGGTTTTTAATTGTTATATTGCTGCCGATTATCTGGAATACCTGAGTATGTGATCCATTCATGTTAATAACCGCGCCGTTACCGTCAATAATACTATTGGCAACGCTTATATCAATATGTTCTGATTCTTGACCTGTGCCATTATAATTATAGAATTTATGTTTCAGTGTGATATTTCCTCCTTCACCAATCTCTTTTTTCAAATCCTCGAATGTGGCGTTTGTATTTGGATCAACATCGGCACCTGTAATTTCATTATCTTTTACACATTGTATTTCATCATCATTTGCTTTACTTAGTAATTGATTATCTTCCGTTGTTTTCAAATCCTTTTCTATAAATGTTGATTCTATTTCTGCATTTTCATCTCCCATCATTATTTTATTGTCAACTTCACCAGCGCTTACACTGGCAATGCTGAATAGGATAAAAATAGAAAGAATCAATATTATACTTTTATATTTCATATTGTTACTCCGATTTTTTTTATTAATCTAGAGTGTTGGCAGAAATTATTGAGTTTTAATAACTGTTCACTTTTTAACTAATTTTTCTATTTTTTTCTAAATTATGTTCAAGTATAAAATGTAAAAATT